>JBBTDR010000412.1:0-2913 GCA_038042665.1 Nitrospinota bacterium | reverse complement strand
GGTGGCTCGTTCTCCAGATGCTGCCCGGGATGACGCCGGAGAAGCTCCACCGCATCATCGAGGTCTTCGGCGGTCCCGCCGAGGCCCTCTCCGCCCGGCTTCCGGACCTGGCCCGCCACGCCGGCCGCAAGGCGGGAGAGGCCCTTGAGCGCGAGGCCCCCGGCGACATGGCCGCCCGGCTCCGGCGGGAGGCCGAAGCCGGGGGAGCCGGGATCCTCACCCGGGACCAAGCCGATTTCCCCGGCGCCCTCCAGACCATCTTCGGGGTCCCGGGCGCCCTCTACGCCGAGGGGAAGCTGGCGGAGGATGCCCCCTCGCCCGCCCTGGCCATCGTCGGGACCCGCCACCCGAGCGACTACGGCCGCCGGATGGCCCGGGAACTGGCCGGGGCCCTGGCCGCCCGGGGCTTCACCATCGTGAGCGGGCTGGCCCATGGGATCGACGCCGAGGCCCACCTCGGCGCCCTCGAGGCGGGCGGGCGCACCCTGGCCGTCCTGGGGTGCGGCCTGGGGGTCCAGTACCCCGCCGGCCACCAGGAGCTGCGGGCGCGGATCGCCGCCCAGGGCGCCGTCGTCTCGGAGTTCCCCTGGGCCGCCACTCCCTACCCGGCGAACTTCCCGCGCCGCAACCGCATCATCAGCGGACTCTCGGCGGCCACCATCGTGATCGAGGCCGCCCACCGCAGCGGCGCCCTCGTCACCGCCAAGCTCGCCGCCGAGCAGGGACGCGAGGTCATGGCCCTGCCCGGCCCCGTCCATACCGGCCGGAGCGCGGGCTGCCACCAGTTGATCAAGGATGGCGCCCTCCTGGTGGAGGGCGCGGAGGACGTCGTCGCCGCCCTTCCCTCCTTCGTCCGGGAACAAGCCAAGATCGCCCCGCCCCCCCCGGAAGAAGAGGACGCCGCCCCGGGCCCGGCCGATCCCCCGCTGTCGGAGACCGAGGAGGCGCTGATGGGCCGGCTGGCGAACGGCGAGAATTCCATCGAGGGCCTCACCCGCGCCCTCGGCCTGAGGCCGGAGGAGGTGGCCGGGGCGCTGCTTCAGCTCGAGATCGCGGGGCGGGTCCGCCGGACGAGCGGAGGCCTCTACCGGAAAGCGTGAGCCTCCGGGAGGAACACGGATGCGGGAGAAGCTCCTCGCCATGATGCAGCTGCTGGTGGACAAGGCCCTGGAGGGGAGCCACATCCTCCATGACGAACGGGAGATCTCCAACTTCCTGGCCGGCCGGGGGTTCCAGCAGGAGGACATCTATGACGCCCTCTCCTGGCTCCAGCAGCTGCCCGTCGACCGCCGGGAGAGCCCGGACCCCGCCGCCCAGAGCCGCCGTGGCCGCGCGGTGCGCGTCCTTCATCCCGAGGAGCATCTCGCCTTCTCCCCCGCGGCCCAAGGCATCATCCATCGTCTCTATAACGCCGGGGCCATCGACGACTGGCTCCGCGAAGAACTCATCCAGCGATGCATCGACCTGAGCGAGGAGGAGATCGGCCTGCCCGAGGTGCGGACGGTCGCCCTCCTGGTCCTCCTCCGGGAGCGCCGTGACGCGCTGCGCCCCGGCGTGCTAGAGATGCTGCGGGGTGAAAACGTCCGCCTAGCGAACTGAGGCCGCATGACCGAGAAAAAAGCCAAGGCCCGCCCGAAGGCCACGAAAATCCGGAAGAAGAGCGGGGAGGCCCGGGCCGCCGCCCCGAAGCTGCTCATCGTCGAGTCGCCCGCCAAGGTCAAGACGATCCAGAAGTTCCTGGGGCCGGAGTTCGCCATCATGGCCTCCAAGGGCCACGTCCGCGACCTCCAGAAGACCGGCGAACGGAAGATGGGCATCGACATCCGCGACGACTTCCGCGCGGACTACGGCGAGATCCCGGCGAAGAAGAAGACCATCGACGACCTCCGCCGCGCCGCCCGGGCCGCCCATGAGATCTACCTCGCCCCCGACCCCGACCGCGAGGGAGAGGCCATCGCCTGGCACGTGAAGGAGATCCTCGGAGACGGCGGCCGGGAGGATTCCATCTTCCGCGTCTCGTTCAACGAGATCACCCCCCGTGCCGTGAAGGAGGCGCTCCAGCGCCCCGGCCGGATCGATCAGAAAAAGGTGGACGCCCAGGAGACCCGCCGAAAGCTCGACCGCATCGTGGGCTTCAAGCTCTCGGGCGAGATCCTGTGGAACAAGGTGGCCTTCGGCCTGAGCGCCGGGCGGGTGCAGTCCGTGGCGCTGCGCCTCATCTGCGACCGCGAGGACGAGATTGAGGCCTTCCGGCCGAAGGAGTACTGGACCATCACCGCCTTCCTCGAGAAGGCGGGCGCGCGGCCCCCCTTCGAGGCCAAGCTTCACCGGATCGGGGACAAGGAGGCCGAGATCCCCAATGCGGAAGAGGCGCGCGGGCTCGCCGGGCGCATCGAGCGGGCGCGGCTCCGCGTCTCCAAGGTCGAGCGCCGGGAGCGCCGCCGCCGCCCGCCCGCCCCCTTCATCACCAGCACCCTTCAGCAGGAGAGCTCCAACAAGCTCCGCTACAGCGCCAAGCGCACCATGAGCATCGCCCAGGCCCTGTACGAGGGGATCGACCTCGGGCGGGAGCTCGGGACGGGCGGGCTCATCACCTACATGCGCACCGACTCCGTGCGCCTCGCCCCCGAGGCGGTGGGCGCCGCGCGCGCCTACATCCAGGAGAACTTCAGCCCCGGCCACCTTCCCGGGAAACCCCCCGTCTACAAGACCGGGGAGATGGCCCAGGACGCCCACGAGGCCATCCGGCCCACCGACCTCCGCCTCCACCCGGACCGGATCGCCAGCCGCCTCAAGCCCGAGCAGCTGGCCCTCTACACCCTCATCTGGCGGCGCTTCATCGCGAGCCAGATGGCCCCCGCCGTGTACGCCCAGCCGAGCGTGGACCTCGCGGCAGAGGCCCTCGTGCTCCGC
>JBBTDR010000411.1:0-6697 GCA_038042665.1 Nitrospinota bacterium | reverse complement strand
ATCAAGCAGCCTTTCGACCTGACCGGCACCTGGGGGCGCTACGAGGTGCGCGCCTCCGTGCAGGGAGGCGGCCTCTCTGGCCAGGCGGGCGCCGTCCGGCACGGCATCTCGAAGGCCCTGCTGAGCGTGGATGGCTCCTACCGGACCATCCTGAAGAAGGCGGGCCTCATCACCCGCGACTCCCGCGTCAAAGAGCGCAAGAAATACGGCCGCGCGGCCGCCCGGAAGAGCTTCCAGTTCTCCAAGCGCTAAGCCGACCGCGTCCAGGCGCGCCCCGTCCGATGGGGGGAGGGTTTGCCCATGCACCGGATCGGTGTGATGGGGGCGACGGGCTACACGGGCTTTGAGCTTCTGCGTCTGCTGGCCGCCCACGGGGAGGTCGAGGCCGGCCCCCTGACCTCCGAGAGCCACGCCGGCAAGGAGATCGGAGATGTCTTCCCCGCCCTGGCGGGGGTGATCCGGGCGCGGCTGGTGAAGTTCGAGCCCGGGGTGTTCAAGGGCCTGGACCTCGTCTTCTGCTGCCTCCCCCACCGCGTCGCGATGAACTCGGTGCCCGCCCTGGTGGACATGGGCCTGAAGGTGGTGGACTTCTCGGCGGCCTTCCGCATCCTGGACGCCGGGGTCTACACCGCCTGGTACAAGACCCCCCACGCCTGCCCCGAGCGCATCCCCGGGGCGGTCTACGGCATCCCCGAGATCTACCGGGAGCGCATCCGAAAGGCCAGCCTCGTCGCGAACCCAGGCTGCTACCCCACGGGCGCCATCCTGGGGCTCTATCCTCTTCTCAAGGCGCGGCTCATCCGCCCGGGCTCCATCATCGTGGACGCCAAGTCGGGCGTCTCGGGCGCGGGCCGAAAGGCCGAGCTGGGCCTCATGTTCACCGAGGTGAACGAGCGCTTCCGGGCCTACGGGGTCGCCACCCACCGCCACACCCCCGAGATCGAACAGGAGCTCTCCGCCGCGGCGGGCGAGCCGGTGAAGGTGTCCTTCACCCCGCACCTCGTCCCCATGACGCGGGGCATCCTCTCCACCATCTACGCCGAGGCCCAGCCCGGGGCGGGGGCGGCCCGCGCGCGGCAGGCCTTCAAAGACGCCTACGCGGGCGAGCCCTTCATGCGGCTCATGCCCGAGGGCGCCTTCCCCGACGTGAGCCAGGTCGCCGGGAGCAACTTCCTCGACATCGGCTTCACCCTCGACGAGCGGACCGGGCGGTTCGTCGTCGTCACCGCCCTCGACAACCTCGTGAAGGGGGCCTCGGGCGCCGCCATCCAGAACATGAACCTCATGCTGGGGCTTGCGGAGACGCGGGGCCTGGCCCATCCCGGGTTCTGGATGTGAGCGCGCCGTCCTTCCTGCGGGAGATCGGCGGGGGCGTCTGCGCCGCCCAGGGCGTGAAGGCCTCCGCCGTGACGGCCGGGATCAAGGCCTCCGGCCGGCCCGACATGACCCTCCTCTGCTTCGACCCCCCGGCGCAGGCGGCGGGCGTCTTCACCCAGAACCAGGTCTGCGCCGCCCCGGTCACCCTCTGCCGGGAGCGGGTGGGGAAGGGCCCCCTGCGGGCCATCCTCGTCAACAGCGGCAACGCCAACGCCTGCACCGGCAAGCAGGGCCTCCAGGACGCCCGGCGGCTCACCCGATCCCTCGCGAAGCTCCTCGGCTGCCCCCCGGCCCAGGTGGCGATGTCCTCGACCGGGATCATCGGCCAGCGGCTCCCCGTGGACCTCATGGAGCGGGCGCTGGGGGGGCTGGTGCGGGGGCTCGCCCCCGGGCGGGGCCATGAGGCCGCCGTCGCCATCATGACCACCGACACCCGGCCCAAGGAGTTCGCCGCCGAGATCGAGATGCCGGGCGGGCGGAGGGTGCGCCTCGGGGGGATGACCAAGGGCGCGGGCATGATCGCCCCCAATCTGGCGACCATGCTGGCCTACCTCACCACGGACGCGGCCGTCTCATCGAGGGTGCTTCTGCCCGCCCTCCGCAAGGCGGCGGATCTCACCTTCAACTGCGTGACCGTGGACGGAGACACCTCGACGAACGACACCGTCCTTCTCGCCGCCACGGGGGCCTCCGGCGTCCGCGTCACCGGCGGGAAGGAACTGGAGCGCTTCCGGGCGGGCCTCGAGCGCGTGTGCTGGCAGCTCGCCCTCGCCATCCTGCGCGGCGGCGAAGGGGTCACCAAGGTGGTCGAGGTCAGGGTGAAGGGGGCCGCGAGCCCCAAGGACGCCAAGCGGGCGGCCCGCACGGTGGCCGAGAGCCTGCTGGTCAAGACGGCCCTCTTTGGCGGCCTCCCCAACTGGGGGCGCATCTTCGCCGCCGCGGGAAGGAGCGGGGCCAAGATCTCGCCGGAGCGGATGTCCCTCCAGATCGGGGGGGTGCCGGTCGTGCGGTCGGGCGCCCCGGTGGACAACTGGGAGGAGCCCTTGGCCCCCGTCCTCAAGCGGCCGGAGTTCACGGCCGAGCTCAACCTGGGGGTGGGCCGGGCCGAAGGGGCCGTCTGGACCACCGACCTCAGCTACGAGTACGTGAAGATCAACGCCGACTACCGCACCTGAGGCGGGCCGGAGTTGAATCTTTTCTGCTCTTGTGAGACATTGCGCCACGCCGCGTGCAGGCGGGCCGCCCGAGGGTGGTTTCGCGCGGCCTGTTCTTGAGAAATTCCCGTTCCGGCATCCATTTCGGCCCCCACCGCCGGGGTGCTGGCAAGGCTCCGCCTCGGACGAGCAAGGCGGAGCAGGAGGAACCTCATTTGTCCCCCGTCACGCTCCGTGAGCTTCTGGAAGTGGGCGCCCACTTCGGGCACCAGACCAACCGCTGGAACCCCCGGATGCGCCCCTACATCTTCGGGGCCCGCAACGGCATCTACATCATCGACCTGCAGAAGAGCGTCCGCCTCTTCAACCAGGCCCGCGAGTTCATGCGCGAGCTCGCCGGACGGGGCGGCAGCATCCTCTTCGTGGGCACCAAGCAGCAGGCCCAGGACATCGTGGCCGAGGAGGCCTCCAAGATCGGCATGCCCTACGTCACCAAGCGCTGGCTGGGCGGCACCCTCACCAACTTCGCCACCATCAAAAAATCCATCGCCCGGCTGGTGGACCTCGATACCATGAAGGCGGACGGCACCTTCGACCTCCTGGCCAAGAAGGAGTCCGTCCGCCGGGAGAAGGACCGCCAGCGCCTCGATAAGTTCCTGGGCGGCATCAAGCGCATGGAGCGCCTGCCCCAGGCCATGTTCGTGGTGGATGCGGGCCACGAGCAGATCGCCGTGCGCGAGGCCCGCAAGCTGAGCATCCCCGTCATCGCCCTGGTGGACACCAACTCCGACCCGGAGGGGATCGACTACGTCCTGCCGGGCAACGACGATGCGCTCCGCTCCATCCGCTATTTCCTCTCGCGCTCGGCCGAGTCGATCGCCGAGGGCGCGCAGCTGCGCAAGGACACCGGCGCCGCCGAGAGGGAGGCTGTCATGGCCTCGGGCGACCGGGTGGCCGCCGAGATCCTGGCCGTGGCCCAGGCCGCGGAAGGCGCCAAGGAAAACGAGGGGTAATTCCCCGCGGCCGCCGGTGGGCGCCGCCTGATTCGCGAGGGAGAATCTCCCGGCATGGAAGTCACCGCGCAAATGGTCAAGGAGCTCCGCACCCAAACGGGGGCTGGCGTCATGGATTGCAAGGAGGCCCTGCGCGAGAAGCAGGGCGACTTCGAGGAGGCCGTCCGCTCCCTCCGCGCGAAGGGCCTGGCCAGCGCCTCCAAGAAGGCCGGCCGCGCGGCGAGCGACGGCCAGGTGTGCGCCCTGCTCGGGAACGGCGGCCGCAGGGGCGTGCTCGTCGAGGTGAACTGCGAGACGGATTTCGTCGCCCGGACGGACGACTTCCAGGCCCTGCTCGCCCAGGTGGCGAAGCACGTCTCCGAGCGAGGGCCCGAGAGCCTGCCTCCGGCCACCGCCGGCCAGCCCGTCCAGGAGGCCGTCACCGCCGCCATCGCCAGGCTGGGCGAGAACATCATCGTGGCCCGGGGCGTCAGGTTCGAGCTGGCCAGCGGCCAAGCGGGGCGGGTCGTCTCCTACGTCCACCCGGGCGGGCGGATCGCCGCCCTGGCCGAGATCACCTGCCAGTCCGAGGCCAAGGCGGGCTCTCCTGGGTTCGCCGAGGCGGCCAAGGATGTGGCCATGCACGTGGCGGCGAGCTCCCCGCTCTACCTCGAGCCGGGCCAGATCCCGCAGTCCCTGCTCGAAAGCGAGCGGCAGATCCTCCTCGCCCAGCAGAAGGACTCGGGCAAGCCCGAGAACATCCTGGCCAAGATCGTCGAGGGGCGGCTCGCCAAGTACAAAAAGGAGATCTGCCTGCTCGAGCAGCCTTTCGTGAAGGACCCCGATCAGACCGTCCGCGCCATGCTCGCGGCCAAGAGCAAGGCCGTCGGCGAGGCGGTCGCGGTCTCCCGCTTCGTGCGGTACCAGCTGGGCGAAACCGCCTCCGAGCCCGGGGAGAGCAGCTAGCCTCCCCCTGAAGAAAGGACCTGCCTTGAGCCAGCGCCCGCGGTTCCACCGAGTCCTCCTGAAGCTGTCGGGGGAAGCCCTCGGCGGCAAGCGCAGCTACGGCATCGACCCCGGTAGGGTGGGAGAGATCGCCCAAGAGATCGCCGAGGTCCACCAGCTCGGCGCGGACATCGCCGTCGTCGTGGGCGGGGGGAACATCTTCCGCGGGGCCGAGGCGGCGGCGATGGGCATGGAGCGCACCAACGCCGACTACATGGGCATGCTGGCCACCGTCATCAACGCCCTGGCCCTCCAGCACGCCCTGGAGAAGGCGGGCCTCGTGACCCGGGTGCAGAGCGCCATCCAAATGGCCGAGCTGTGCGAGCCCTACATCCGCCGCCGGGCCATCCGGCACCTGGAGAAGCGGCGCGTGGTCATCTTCGCCGGGGGCACGGGCAACCCCTATTTCACGACCGACACCACGGCCAGCCTCCGCGCGGCCGAGATCGGCTGCGAGTGCATCCTGAAGGCCACGAACGTGGACGGGGTCTACACCGCCGACCCCCGCGAGGACAGCTCGGCCGAGTTCATCCACCGCCTGACCTACATCGAAGTGCTCAACCGGCAGCTGGCCGTGATGGACACCACGGCCATCAGCCTATGCATGGACAACAACCTCCCCATCATCGTTTTCAACCTGCGCACGCCGGGCAACGTCCGCCGCGTCGTGATGGGTGAGGAAGTGGGCACCCTCGTCACGGCGGGCGCCTAGCGGAAGCGGCAGGCACCGGGCGGAGGGCGACGGCGTATGAGCGGCGTGGCCGATGACGTCAAGAAACGGATGACCTCCACGGTGGAGGGCTTCAAGCAGGAGCTCGCCCGCGTGCGCACGGGCCGGGCCTCCACCGCCCTCATCAGCCATGTGAAGGTCTCCTACTACGGCAACCCGACCCCGCTGAACCAGCTCGCCACCCTCAGCGTGCCCGAGCCCCAACTCATCGTCATCCAGCCCTTCGATCGGGGTGTCCTGGGCGAGATCGAGAAGGCCATCCAAAAGGCGGAGCTGGGGCTGAACCCCGCGAACGACGGCAAGATCATCCGGGTGCCCGTCCCGCCCCTCAACGAGGAGCGCCGCAAGGAGATGGCGAAGCTCCTCAAGAAGATGGCCGAGGAGCACAAGGTGGCCGTCCGCAACGTGCGCCGCGACGGGAACGAGGGCCTCAAGGCCAAGGAGAAGAGCAAGGAGATCACCGAGGATGCGTCCCGGAAGGGCCAGGCGGAGATCCAGAAGCTGACGGACCAGTTCATCGCCCAGATTGACAGCTTGCTCGCCGCCAAGGAAAAAGAGATTCTCGAAGTCTAGCCCCGCCCGGGGAGGGCGGCTCATGGAGCCTCGCATCGACCCGCGGATCGACCTCGGCCGCCTGCCGCGCCATATTGGCATCATCATGGACGGCAACGGCCGCTGGGCGAAGAAGCGCTTCCTGCCGCGCATCGCCGGCCACCGCGAGGGCGTGAAGGCGGTGGATCGCGTGGTGGCCCACGCCCGCCGCCTGGGGGTCAAGGCCCTCACCCTCTACAGCTTCTCCCTCGAGAACTGGAGCCGTCCACGCGAGGAAGTGGACGCCCTCATGGGCATCCTCGCCGAATACCTCGAGCGCGAGCTCAGGCGCATGCTCCGCGAGGGCATCCGCTTCAACGCCATTGGCCACGTCGAGGACCTCCCCCCCTTCGCCCTGAAAATGGTCCAGAGCGCCATGCGCGACACCGCCTCCCAGCAGGGCATGGTCCTCACCCTGGCGCTCAGCTACGGCGCCCGCCGCGAGATCGCCGACGCCGCCCGCGCCCTGGCCCGCGAGGCCGCGGCGGGGAAGCTCGACCCCGAGGACATCGACGAGGCCGATGTCGCCCGCCACCTCTACACCGCCGGCCTGCCCGAGCTCGACCTTCTCATCCGCACGAGCGGAGAGCTCCGCCTCTCCAACTACCTCCTCTGGCAGGCGGCCTACGCCGAGCTCTACTTCACCGAGCTCTATTGGCCCGAGTTCGGGGAGCGGGAGCTGGAGGAAGCCATCCTCGACTTCCAGTCCCGGGTGCGGAAGTTCGGCCTGACCGAGGAGCAGGTCGCCGAGCGGAAGGGCTGACCCGGCCGTGGTCCGCCTCCTCAGCGCCCTGGCCCTCGGGGCTCCCGTCGTCCTCTTCGTCTGGTTCGCCCCTCCCTCCGCCTTC
>JBBTDR010000410.1:0-2072 GCA_038042665.1 Nitrospinota bacterium | reverse complement strand
GAAGCCGCGGGTGAGCTACCTGGGGCCCGAGGCCACCTTCACCCACGAGGCGGCCCTGCGCCACTTCGGCCCGGGGGCGGAGTTCCTGCCCGCGGGCTCCATCGCGGCGGTGTTCGACGAGGTCGAGGCGGGCCGGGCGGCCCAGGGGGTGGTGCCCGTGGAGAACGCCCTGGAGGGCACGGTCAACGTCACCCTGGACCGGCTCATCGACTCCCCCCTGGTCATCACCGGGGAGGTCCGGCTGCCCATCGACATCCACCTCCTGACCCTGGCCAGCGGCTTGAGGGGGATCCGGCGGGTGCTGAGCCATCCCCACGCCGTGGCCCAGTGCCGCCGGTGGCTGGGGGAGAACCTGCCCGAGGCCGAGGTGGAGGAGGTGGCCAGCACCTCCCTGGCCGCCCAGCTGGCGGCCAAGGACGCCGCGCTGGCCGCCCTGGGGAGCCGGCTGGCCGGGGAGCGTTACGGCCTGCGGCTGCTGGTGGAGAAGCTCGACACCGAGAGCATCAACGTCACGCGCTTCTTCGTCCTGGGCAGGGCGCCCGCCCCCCGGGCCCCCCGCTCGCGGACGAGCCTCCTCCTCGTGGTGCGGAACGAGCCGGGCTCCCTCTTCCGGGCGCTCGCGCCGGTGGCCGAGGGGGGGGTGAACATGACCAAGATCGAATCCCGGCCCTCCCGGCGGAAGGCGTGGGACTACGTGTTCTTCATGGACGTGGAGGGGCACGCCGAGGCGCCGCCCCTCGCGGGCTGCCTGGCCAGGCTGCGGGGCCAGGTGGAGTACCTGCGGGTGCTGGGGTCGTACCCGGCCGGGGAGTAGGCCGGGAGAGAGGATCGCATGAAATTCCAGACGGCCCGGCCGGTGGCCGGCATCACGGTCTACCAGCCGGGGAAGCCCATCGAGGAGGTGGAGCGGGAGCTGGGGATCAGCCACTCCATCAAGCTGGCCTCGAACGAGAACCCGCTCGGGCCCTCGCCCAGGGCGCTGGAGGCCGTCCAGCGGGCGCTGGCGGGGCTCCACCGCTACCCGGACGGGGGGGGCTACTACCTCAAGGGCGCCCTGGCCCGGCACCACGGCCTGACGCCGGAGCATTTCGTGCTGGGGAACGGGACGAACGAGGTGCTGGAGCTCCTGGCCCACGCCTACCTCGACCCGGGGGACCCGGTGGTGTTCTCGGAGGGGGCCTTCATCGTCTACCTCATCGTCTCCCAGCTCAGCTCCTGCGAGATGCGCACGGCCCCCATGCGGGACTTCACCCACGACCTCGAGGCCATGGCCGCCCGGGTGGACGAGGGGACCAAGGCCGTCTTCATCGCCAACCCGAACAACCCGACCGGGACGGCGGTGGGGGAGCGGGCCCTGCGCCGCCTGCTCGAGCGGGTGCCCGAGCGCACCCTGGTGGTGGTGGACGAGGCCTATTGCCACTTCGCCCACCGGGAGGATTACCCGGACGCGGTGAAGCTGCTCGCGGAGTTCCCCAACCTGGTGGCCCTGCGGACCTTCTCGAAGGTGTACGGGCTGGCCGGGCTCCGGGTGGGCTATGGGGTGGCCCATCCCGAGGTGATCTCGGCCCTGGAGCGGGTGCGGGAGCCCTTCAATGTGAACTCCTTGGCCCTGGCGGCGGCCGAGGCCGCCCTGGAGGACCGCGCCCACGTGGAGCGCACCGTCCGGGTGAACGCCGAGGGGCGGGAGTTCTTCGTCCGGGAGCTGGCCGCCCTGGGGCTGCCCTTCGTCCCCACCCAGGGGAACTTCCTCATGGTGGAGGTGGGGGACACCAAGGGAGTCTATGAGAGGCTCCTGCGGGAGGGGGTGATCGTCCGCCCGGTGGCGGGCTACGGCTTCCCGCGGCACCTGCGGGTCTCCATTGGCACCTCCGAGGAGAACCGCCGGGCCGTCGAGGCGTTGGCCAAGACTACGGGAAAATAAAAACAACTAAAACAATGTTTTATTGACATAATCTCATTCGATTTCGAGATTTTGAGGATTTCATGCCGTTTCTCTTCGAGCAGCTGACCATCATCGGGGTGGGGCTCATCGGGGGCTCTCTGGCCCGGGCGGCCGGGGGGCGGGGGGGGGG
>JBBTDR010000409.1:0-10476 GCA_038042665.1 Nitrospinota bacterium | reverse complement strand
TCCGGGACGCGGGCGGGGAGGGGGACATGGAGGCCCTGCGGCTGGCCGCCCTGCGCGTGCGGGCCCGGCGGATGGAGGGCGCCTCCCAGGCGACCGTGCCCGCGCCCTAGCGGGGGAATCTCAGCGGTTGCTCACACCCTGACGGGGCCGGCTCTTCGCCCTCTTCCTCCAGGCCGCGGCGAGTCTGGCCGCGGTCGGGAGAGGGCCGGGGTGAGGGAGGGTTCAGCGGCGGGAGCGGTTTTTCCCCCGCCCCCATCCCCTCTCCCAAGGGCCCAAGGGGGAGAGGTGAGCGGCCCTGGCAGCTGCGGCCTGCGCAAGGTGTGTGGATTCCACAGTTAGGTGGGGGTGAAGGCGAGGATGGCGGCGGCGGCCAGGGCGAGGCCCACCGTCTTCCTCGGGGTCAGGCGCTCCCTCATCCACACCGTGGCCAGCAGGGCGCTCACCACGAAGCTCAGCTGGCTGATCGGCGTGACCACGCTGGCCTCCCCTTCGCGCAGGGCGGCGACCAGCGCCATCAGCCCTCCCAGCAGGCAGCTCCCCGTCACCAGCGCGTGCGCCCACCCCGCCCGCGAGAAGCGCGGCCCGCCCTGGCTCGCCCAGGCGTAGCCGAAGGCGATGAAGATGAAGAACGTCCCCTGGCCGTGGAGGAGCATGGCCGGGGCGGCCCCCGCCGCCGCGCCCAGCTTGTAGACGATGTTGAGGAAGCCCACCGCGGTCATGGCCGCGAGCGCCCAGAGGATGGAGGCGGGCCGCGCCGGGGGGGCCCCTCCGCCTCTCTTGCCGAAATCCGAGAGCAGGAAGATCGAGGCGGCCGCGAGCAGGAAGCCCGCGCCCTTGCGTGGGGTCATCGGCTCCGCCAGGAAGAGGATGGCCACCAGGGACGTCACGGCGAAGCTGATCCGGTAGATGGGGGTGGTCACGCTCGCCTCGCCGAGGGCGACGCTCCGCATGAAGCCCCAGAGGCCGAGGAAGGTGAGGGCTCCCGCCGCCGCCCCGAGCAGGAAGATGGTGGGCGTCCAGGCGTACACCCCCTGGAGGGCCGCCCAGAGGGCGGTCGCCGGGACGAAGAAGCTGGCCTGGGAGCTGGTCATGGTGCCGGGGGTGATGCCCCGGCGGGCGGCCCGGCCATAGACGAAATCGGAGACGCCCATCAGGACCATGGCCATCAGGGCGAGGCGGATATAGGGGGGGATCATGGCCCTCCTTTGCCTTTTGCGGAGGGCCATGCGGGTTTCCGGCCCAATGCCGCGACACCATACCGGGCGAGTGCGTTTCCGCCAAGGCCTCGGCGGGTCCTTTGCGTGGGTTCCTCTGCGTGGGTTCCTCCTTCTCAGCCCCGGGTGTTTTTGCTATATTAAGTTTTGCCCGCTTGGGTGGTTTCTGATTCTCAAGGTGAGACTCCATGGTCAGGATGATCGACCTCATCAAGCGGGGGGGAGGAGAGGCGGAAGAAGAGCCCGACCGCCGCCGGTCCCCCGAGGAGCAGCCGCCGGGCTCCCTGCCCGAGGAAGGCCCCCTGCGCTTCCCCTCCGCGGAGGAACTGGTGCGCGGCTCCGCCCCGCCGGCGCCCCAGGCCCGCTCCGCGGCTCCGCCACCGGCGGCTCCCCCGGCCCCGCCCGCCCTTTCGCGGGAGCAGCAGGGCTCCCTCCTGCAGGGCGACCTGGAGGAATCCAGGGGCAGCCTCCGCACCACCAAGAAGCTCGACGTCAAGCAGCGCTACTGCCCCCACCTGGGGGGGAAGCTCAAGCGCGAGAGCGTGCAGGACTATCCCGCGGCCTCCAACGTCTGCTACGCCCAGGAGTCCCAGGAGAAGAAGCTCCTACGCACCATCACGCTTCCCTTCGCCGCGATCCCGGCCCAGCGCCAGCGGGAGTTCTGCCTGTCGGCTTCCTATGCCCGCTGCCCCGTCTTCCAGGCCAAGGAGAAGGGGGCGCAAGCGCCCTAGGCTCGCCCTCCGGGTCTCTCCGCGCCGTCCTTCCTCCGAAGGGAACCTCCGTTGCTGGCTTTGTGTTTCGGCGAGCGCGGACCTGAGGTCCGGCAAGTGCCCGAGCCCCGGCCTGGCCCGGGGGAGGCGCTGGTCCGCGTGCGCCTGGCCGGGGTGTGCGCCACCGACCTCGAGATCCTGAAGGGTTACATGGGCTTCCGGGGGGTGCTGGGCCACGAGTTCGTGGGGGTTGTGGAGGGCCCCGCCGGGCACCCGCTCCGGGGCCGGCGGGTGGTGGGAGAGATCAACTGCGGCTGCGGCCGGTGCGCCCTCTGCGCGGGCGGGCTGGAGCGCCACTGCCCGGCGCGCGGGGTGCTCGGCATCCTCAACCGCGATGGGGCCTTCGCCGAGTATGTGGCGCTGCCGGACCGCAACCTCCACCCGGTGCCCGAGGGAGTGCCGGACGAGGCCGCGGTCTTCTGCGAGCCCCTCGCCGCCTGCTTCGAGCCCCTGGAGCAGCGGCCCGGGCTGGCGCGCGGGCGCGTCCTCGTGGTGGGGGACGGCCGCCTCGGCCTCCTGCAAGCCCAGGTGTTCCGCCAGGCGGGGGCGGAGGCGGCGGTGCTGGGCCGCCATCCCGCGAAGCTCGCCCTGCTCGATGGGCAGGACATCGCCCGCTTCACCGATCCGGCCGGGGCGGGAAGGGGAGGGCGGTGGCCCGTGGTGGTGGAGGCCACGGGATCGGCCCAAGGGTTCTGCCTCGCGCTCTCGCTGACTGCCCCGAGAGGGGTGCTCGTCCTCAAGAGTACGGTGGCGGGAGCGGCGGAGCTGAACCTCGCCCCGGTGGTGATCGACGAGATCGAGGTCGTGGGCTCGCGGTGCGGGCCCTTCGCGCCCGCCCTGGCGGCGCTGGCCTCGGGCCGGGTCCGGACGGCCGGCATGATTCACGCGCGCTATCCCCTGGCCAGGGGCCTGGAGGCCCTGGCGCGGGCGGGGGAGCGGGGGACCCTCAAGGTGCTCCTGGAGCCTTAGCGGGGCTCCTGGCTCCCTGGCGGCCGGAAGAACGCAGTTGGATTATGTCGCTTGGGATCCCCGGCTGGCGGACCCGCCCGGTTCGTGCCAGAATCCCCATACTAGAGCAGGCTCATACGGGATTCTCCGATGGCTTTTCTCCTGAGTCATGTTCATGTTGGCCGGCGGGGGTTGTTCCCTCTTCTCCCGGGCATTCTGCTCGCCTTGTGCGCCTGGGGGGCGGGGCCCGCCCGGGCGGCCCAGCCCGGCGGGCCGGCGGGCCCGCATGAGAAGCAGCGCGTGGAGCGCCTGGCCTCCCACATCAAGCGCCTCCAGCGCCCCGAGGACTGGCTCTTCGTCCGCAAGCTCTTCTCGGTGGACCGCTCGGTCCAGCTGAAGGCGCTCGCCAACTGCCCTCCCCCGGAGAACGAGTGGCCCTGGCACCTCTCCTCCCGCCACATCGAGGAGTACCGTTTCTCGGTGGACTTCGTGCCCATCAGCATGGACGCCGACCCCGAGGAGGAGACCCTCATCGTCATCCGGTCCGACCCCAGCGAAGTCAGCTACGTCACTTTCTGCCTGCTCGACGACGCCAAGCGGGACCGGGCGCCCATCGCCTCCTACAGCGAGATCAGCCGCGGCCGGCCCATCACCTTCCAGCTGGTGAACCTGACCGGAGAGGGGGGGAGCGAGCTGCTGGTCTTCACCCGGGAGGACAACGGCGGCCGCTCCTCGGACACCGCACGCGTCATCAAGCTCGGCAAGAACCGCCGCTTCGAGATGGTCTGGTTCGCCCGGCTCCAGGAGCAGTACCGCTGGGCCGCCCGCCCCGACGCCCGCGCCGCGGGCAGGCTGGTCGAGCGGCAGGAGCAGCTCCGGGCCAAGGTGCGGCTCCACTTCGACGGGGCCGACCGGCCCGCCACCCTCATCCTCAAGGGAGAGCGCGAGCTGGAGGAGATCGTCTCCTCCCCCTCGGGAAACGGCCCCGTCAACCACAAGCTTCTCCAAACGCACCCCTTCGAGGAGCGCTGGCGCTGGGACAACCGCCTCTCCCAGTTCGTCCGCGTCTCCCCGTCCCCTTGACCGAAGCGCCGCCGGGAGCCCGCCTCTCCCGCCCGGGCGGAGGATGAACGCGCCGATGGCATCTCCGCGTCCCGTCATGCTGATCGTTCTGGATGGATGGGGGCTCCGCGAGGAGCGATCCCACAACGCCGTGGCTCTCTCTCGCACCCCCGTCATGGATGAACTTCTGGCCAGCCGCCCCCGCACCCGGCTCCGCACCTGCGGCGGGGCGGTGGGGCTGCCCGAGGGCCAGATGGGCAACTCCGAGGTGGGCCACCTCAACCTCGGGGCGGGGCGGGTGGTGAACCAGGATATCGTCCGCATCGGCCGGGCCATCGAGGACGGGAGCTTCGGCCGCATCCCCGCCCTGCTCGGCGCGGTCCGCGCCGCGGAGGCGGCGGGCGGGGCGGTGCACTTGATCGGGCTGGTCTCGGACGGCGGCGTCCACAGCCACCAGGACCACGGGGTGGCCGTGGCGCGCCTGGCCCGGAAGGAGGGGGTGGAGCGGATCTTCGCCCACGCCTTCACCGACGGGCGCGACACCCCGCCCCGCTCGGGGCTGAACTTCGTCGAGCGCTTCGCCGCCGATCTCAAGAGGGAGGCGGGGGGGCGCGTGGCCACCGTCATGGGCCGCTACTACGCCATGGACCGGGACAAGCGCTGGGAGCGCACCCAGCGGGCCTACCGCGCCCTGGTGGCGGGGGAGGGCATCCCGGCCCCGGACCCCCTCGCCGCCATCCGGGACTCCTACGCCAAGGACGTGACGGACGAGTTCATCGAGCCGCGCGTCATCCAGGAGAAGGGCACCCCCCTCGCCCGCATCCAGGACGGGGACGCCGTCATCTGCTTCAACTTCCGTTCGGACCGCGCCCGCCAGCTCACCCGCGCCCTCGCCATCCCCTCCTTCGATGGCTTCGGCGTGGCCGGGCGGCCGCGCGTCCGCTACGCCTGCATGACGGAGTACGACGAGACCTTCGGGCTTCCGATCGCGTTCCCCCTGGAGAGCCGCGCGGGCCTCTTCTGCCACGCCCTGGAGGCGGCGGGGAAGACCTGCCTCCGGGTGGCCGAGACGGAGAAGTACCCCCACGTCACCTTCTTCTTCAACGGCGGGGTGGAGGAGCCGCCCAAGGGCGAGCGGCGCATCATGATCCCCTCGCCCAAGGTGGCGACCTACGACCTCCAGCCCGAGATGAGCGCCGAGGGCGTGACCCAGGCGGTCCTGAAGGCCCTCGGGGAAGGGGTGGACGACGCCATTGTCGTCAACTTCGCCAACCCCGACATGGTGGGCCACACCGGCGTGGAAGCTGCGGCCATCCGGGCGGTCGAGACGGTGGACGCCTGCCTGGGCCGGGTGCTCGGGGCGCTCGGGGCCAAGGGCGGGGCGGCGGTCGTCACCGCCGACCACGGCAACTGCGAGCAGATGTGGGACGAAGAGAACCAGAGCCCCCATACCGCCCACACCCTGAACGACACCCCCTGCATCCTCGTCGCCCCGGGCTTCGGGGGCTCCCTGCGCGGGGGAGGAGCGCTGTGCGACGTGGCCCCGACGCTTCTCGGGCTGATGGGCATCGCGCCCACCCCCGAGATGACGGGCCGGGACTTGCGCCTCCCATGAGCGCCCCCGTGCCCGACTTCGCCGGCCTGGAGGGGATGTACCTCCGCGAGATCGAGGGCCTCACCGGCGCCCAGCTCGACTGGGAGGACCTCTCCCAGGAGTGGTCCCGGTGGAGCATCCGCCGCCAGGTCAGCCACGTGGCGCTCGCCTATTTCTTCTGGTGCGTGAAGATGTGGGGCAAGACTCTCTGGCCGGAGAACCCCCCGCCCGATCCGGTGGACTTCCGAAAGGCCGCCGTCTACGACCGGCGCCTCGACGAGGAGAAGTACTGGCGGCTGGAGGATCTGCTGCCCAGGTTCTCCGAGGCCATCGCCTCCGCCAAGCGCGCCGCCCAGGGCAGAAGCGCGGAAGAATTGCGCTCCCTGAGCCTGACGCACACCTTCCCGCCCGGTCTCAAAATGGGACAGACCGACCTGCCGGTGTATAGATTCTGGTCTTACGTCTCTACTTTCCACGCGGACGGGGTCTCCCAGCACCCCGAGGACGAGACCACGTTCACCTTCACCTTGGAGGGGACGCTGCGCCATCTGCACTGGGAGGCGCTGGTTCATCTGCGCACCATCCAGCGGCTGAAGGCCGCCCAGGGCCTGCCGCCCGCCGCCCCTCTCACGCGAGCGGGCTATCTGCTCGATCCCTTTTTCTGGGGGCCGGAGGGGGAGCCGGCGTTCTGAGGGGTGAGGACTTTTCATTGCTTACAGGGCCTGGGTTTTATTGGTATAATCTGGCGTCGCTTTGAGAATCTCTAGGGAGCCTCCGGTTGACCTGATCGGGGAGCAAGGCGCAAGCCCGGAAGGGGAGTGAAGCCCCGCATGAAGATGCCAGACCTGCACTTGGTGGTTCTCCAGAAGCAGGACGTGGGCCGCGACGTCCTGCGGGACATCCTCCGCCGTTGCCAAATCCGCAATATCCAGATGTACTCCTCGAGCTCCGAGCTGCTCGTGGCCCTCAAGACCCAGGTCAAGAAGTGGAACATCGTCATCGTGGACTGCAGCCAGCCGGACGCCCTCGAGGTGGTGACTAAGATCCGGGAGGCGGCGGGGGCGTCGGTGAAGATCCTGATCCTCTTCTCCGGGCCCACCAAGGAAGAGGTGATGAAGGCCATCGAGGCGGGGGTGAACGACTTCCTCACTCTGCCTTTCTCCCAGGCCACGGTGGAGGAGAAGCTGAACAAGCTCATGGGGGTGGAGAAGAAGGGCTTTGAGACGCCCCCGTCGATTTTCCAGCGGAAGCTCTAGGCCCCGCCGTTTCCCGCCGCCGGACCGTCTTCGGGTTGGCTCTCCCCCGCCGCCGGGGATTGAACCTTTCGCGTGACCGCCATGCGCCGCATCTGGAACCGCCTCCTCGCTTGGATGCCGTTCTCCGCGTCCTCCGGCCCGGCGGGCGCCTCCGGCCCTCCAGGGAAGCTCTCCCTCCCCATGGCCCCCGCGTCTCCTGATGCCCCCTCCCACGATCTCGCCCAGGCGCTCCGGGCCCACCGCGAGTGGATCGAGACGGGCGGCAAGGAGGGCCAGCGGGCCGAGTTCGCCGGGAAGCCCCTCCGGATGGCGATCCTCTTCATGGCGAACCTCCGGGGGGCGGGTTTCCGGGGGGCGGACCTCCGCAAGGCCGAGGTCCAGTGGGCGGACCTGACCGGGGCCGACCTCGCCGGGGCCGACCTGACCGGGGCGGACCTCTTCCAGTCCAATCTCGCGGGGGCGCGCCTGGCCGGCGCCTGCCTCCGGGAGGCGGGGCTCCTCTCCGCGAACGCCGCGGGGGCCGACTTCGAGGGAGCCGACCTCGAGGGAGCCGACCTCAGGGGCGCGGTCTTGCGGGGCGCCCGTCTGGCGGGAGCCAAGCTGGCGCGGGCGGACATCCGCGGGGCGGACCTCTCGGGCGCCCGGGGGCTCTCGCCGGAGCAGCTCGCCCAGGCCCGCCGGGATGCGGAGACCCGGCTGCCCGCCGGGCTGCTCCCGGCTGCTGAAGGAGAGGAAGGCTAGATGGCCCTCTCCCGCCTGCTGCTTTGGCTTCTCCCCCGGGAGGCGCGCCGGGCCTACGCGCGCGGCGCGGGCCTTTCCCAGGCGGTCCGTCCTCCCTGGCTGAGTCCCCGCCCCCGCGCCTGGGAGGGGGTTCTGGAGGCCCACCGCCTCTGGGTGGAGACGGGCGGAAAGCGCGGGTTCCGGGCCGACCTCACGGGCCAGGACCTGCGCGGCAAGGAGCTGCGGGGGGCGATGCTCCGGACGGCCATCCTCGCCGGGGCCAACCTGGAGGGGGTCCAGGGCGGGGGGGCGGTTCTCTTCTCCGCCGACCTGCGGAACGCATGTTTGAGGGGAGCGGATTTCCGGGAAGGGCTCTTCCTCGGCGCCGAGTTCGGGGGGACGGACCTCGAGGGGGCCGATCTCGGCGGGAGCCTCCTCCGGGCGGCCAAGCTCCAGGGGGCGATCCTGCGGAAGGCCCGGCTGGACGGCGCCGACCTCCAGGGGGCGCATCTGGAGGGAGCTGATTTGCGGGGGGCCTCCCTCTCCGGGGCGAACGTCGCGCGCGCCCATCTGGAGGGCGCGGACCTGCGGGGGGCGGACCTCTCGGGTGCGCGGGGGCTTTCCGCGGAGCAGCTCGCCTCTGCCCGGACGGACGGCGCCATCCGGCCGCCGGAGGGAGAGTCCTTTTTCCTCCCCGGGGCGGAGAACGGGTGAATCCGGCCACGTATTGCCGGATTTTGAGATGGATTTGGGGGAGGGAACGATCCCCCCGGCCGGTTTTTTGCTATATTTCCCACCCGGGCCGGGCTGTTGGGGCGGGTGCCGGGGCGTGTGCCGGCGGGAAATCGGGGGAGGGTGAAGTAGTGAAAGGAAAAAGCCTGCGGAATTCATGCCTCGCGCTTGTGATGGCTGCGGCACTCGCCGCGCCCGTGGCCATGCCGCCCCGGGCCCAGGCGTTCAGCCTGGCGGAGCTCCTGCAGGCGCAGCTGTTGTTCCAGCAGATCGCCCAAGTGACGCTCGAGTTCTTGGCGAGCGCCAAGGCGAGGACCGACCGGGCCGAGGCGGAGATGGACCTGGAGTCCCAGGGCCGCTCCGCCGGGAAGGCGGACTTGACCAAGGCCCGCCCAATCGCCTCCCGCGTCGAAGGCCACCTGGAGGCCGCCCAGCGGCATCTCCTGAGCGCCCAAACGCAAATCCGAAAGCTCGATTCGGCCTACCAGGGGGAGCTGGCCAAGGCCCGGAAGGGCCCCCAGATTCCGGACGGCCCGCAGCTCCTCGCCCGCCTCGCGGAATCCCACCGCGAAGCCAAGGCTAAGACCGCGCAGGCATATGAGCAGGCGAAGGCCGCCCGCGCGAAGGCGGAGAACCGCTTCCTGGCCTGGAAGAAATCCCTCTCGGAAGGGCCAAAGCGGCCGGGCGGTTAGCGCGCGCCGCACGGCGCCGTTTCTCGTCCCTCACATCCTCTCTGCGCATCTTGCCCCCCGCCGTGGGGGGCCGGAAGCCGCCCGTCCTCCTCCGCGTGATATAATGAATCTCGCTGGGAGTTGAGTCCCGTGGGCGCCCGCGAAGGCGGGAAATCCCCCCCGTCTTCCGGGCATTTCTTCACTGACCTCTTCGATGGGTGAGCCTTGGAAACGCGCCGCGCGGACGGCCAGCCCGCGGGCCCCGGCGGCCCGGGCGGGACGATCATCGAGTTCAAGGCCGTCCAGAAATGGTTCGGCAGCCTCCATGTGCTGCGCGACATCGACCTCGCCGTCCAGGCCGGGGAGGTGGTGGTGGTCTGCGGCCCCTCGGGCTCGGGGAAGTCCACCCTCATCCGCTGCGTGAACGGCCTGGAGCCCATCCAGGCCGGCGATCTCCATGTGCTCGGCGAGCGCATCTCGCGCGCGGGGGTGGACATGCCCGCCCTCCGCTCGCGGGTGGGGATGGTCTTCCAGTCCTTCAACCTGTTTCCCCACATGACGGCGCTGGAGAACATCATGCTGGGGCCGGTCAGGGTGAAAAAGGCGCCCCGCGGGGAGGCCGAGCGGGCGGCGCGCGCGTTGCTCGAGCGCGTGCAGATCCCGGACAAGGCCTCCGCCTACCCCGCGAACCTCTCGGGCGGGCAGCAGCAGCGCGTGGCCATCGCCCGGGCGCTCGCCATGCAGCCGGGCATCATGCTGTTCGACGAGCCGACCTCCGCCCTGGACCCGGAGATGATCAACGAGGTCCTCGACGTGATGACGGACCTCGCGCGCGACGGGATGACCATGATGGTGGTCACCCACGAGATGGGCTTCGCCAAGCGGGTGGCCGACCGGGTGGTCTTCATGGACGGCGGCCAGATCGTCGAGGAGGGGCCGCCCGAAACCTTCTTCACGGCCGCCCAATCCGGCCGCGCAAGGGAGTTCCTGTCCAAGATCCTCACTCACTGACCACGGATGGAGGAGAGCCATGAAACGTCTGCTGACCGCCGCTCTGGCGCTGGCCCTGGCTGGATGGGCCGCCCCGGCGCTCGCCGCCGAGGGCACCCTCGAGAAGATCGCCAGGACCGGCACCCTCACCATCGGCACCCGCCGGGGGTCCCCGCCCTTCGGCTACGTCAACCAGAAGAACGAGTGGGTGGGCTTCTCGATCGATCTCGTCGAGCAGGCGATCAAGCCGGCCATCGAGCGCAAGCTCGGCAAGCCGATCAAGGTCGAGAAGAAGGAGTCCACCCCCGCCACCCGCATCCCCCTCCTCACCTCGAACGCGGTGGACCTGATCGCCGGGACGATGACCGACACCCGCGCCCGGCGCGAGAGCGTGGACTTCAGCCTCACCTTCTTCGTGACGGGGGCGCAGTTCCTCGTCAAGAAGGAGAGCCCCGTCAAGGGCATCCAGGACATCGCCGGCAAGCGGATCGCCGCCCAGCAGGGCTCGACCAACGCGCG
>JBBTDR010000408.1:0-1924 GCA_038042665.1 Nitrospinota bacterium | reverse complement strand
TTCCTCCCCGGCCCCGCCAGCAGCCAGACCCTGATGGGGGTCGGCATGATGCGCGCCGGGCTGCCGGGCGCGCTCGCCGGCTTCCTGGGCTTCACCCTGCCCTCGGCCCTCCTCCTCGCCCTCTTCGCCTTCGGCGTCTCCTCCCTCCAGGACATGCTCGGCGCGGGCTGGCTCGCCGGCCTCAAGATCGTGGCCGTGGCCGTGGTGGCCCAGGCGGTGTGGGGGATGGCCAAGTCGCTCTGCCCCGATCCCCCGCGGGCCACCGTGGCGATCCTCGCCTCCATCTTCCTCCTCGCCTGGCCCGCCGCCTGGTCCCAGGTGGGGGTGATCCTCACCGGAGGGGTCATCGGCTGGGGCTTCCTCAAAGGCGAAACCTCCGCCGACTCCCCCGGCTTCGGC
Organism: Nitrospinota bacterium; assembly: GCA_038042665.1. GTDB lineage: Bacteria > UBA8248 > UBA8248 > UBA8248 > UBA8248 > 2-12-FULL-69-37. The sequence continues at coordinate 1,525 of JBBTDR010000408.1, read as the reverse complement.
AAGACGGTGGGGCGGGGGGTGGCCATCTTTTGCCTCGTCCTCTTCTTCGCCCTCTTGATCCTTTTGCCCATCGCCGCCCGGCTCACGCCGAGCACGGCCCTCGCCCAGTTCGACAGCTTCTACCGGGCGGGCGCGTTGGTCTTCGGGGGGGGCCACGTCGTGCTGCCCCTCCTCCAGGCCGAGGTGGTGCGCCCGGGCTGGGTGACGAACGCGCAGTTCCTCGCGGGCTACGGCGCGGCCCAGGCCATCCCGGGCCCCCTCTTCGCCTTCTCGGCTTATCTCGGCGCCCTGATGGCCACCCCGCCCACGGCCTGGACGGGCGCCACCCTCTGTCTCGCCGGGATTTTCCTCCCCGCCATCCTCCTGATCATCGGGGCGCTCCCCTTCTGGGACGCCCTGCGGTCGCGGCCCGCCGTGCAGAGCGCCCTCAGGGGGGTGAACGCCGCCGTGGTGGGGCTGCTCCTGGCCGCCCTCTACCAGCCGGTCTGGACCAGCGCCATCCACAAACCCGCCGACTTCGCCCTGGGCCTCGCCGCCTTCGGCCTCCTCGTGCTCTGGAAGTGGCCCCCCTGGCTCGTCGTGGTCCTCACCGCCGCCGCGGCGGGGGTGGTCAAGGCGGGGGGGTGAAAACGAGAAAGCTTCCGAGCACTTCCGCCTTGGGCATGCGCGTGTTTTTTCCGGCTCGAAAGCCGGTGAAAACCGGTGAAAAACCCTGGAACGTCCTCGCCGCCTACGGGGGCGCACGGCGGCTCGACTGAGCTCGCCGAAGTCCGTGCGCCCCCACAAAATCGCCCACCTTTTTTCCTCCCCCTGCCCAGGGAGGGATAGGGGCCGGGCGCATCCCCGCCGCCAGCGAAGATAATCTCTCCGCCGGAAAACGTTCTTACCTCAAATTCCGGCAGGTTCCGGCTCGGCGGGAAAAGCAAAACCGGGCGCCCGAGGGCGCCCGGCGGGAGAGGCCGATGGCCAAGCCAACCCTTGCCTGAAGGACATGACGGGCCGCTCAGTCCGCCAGCCCCTCCAAGATTCCCTCCACCTCCCGCTTGAGCTTGGGCAAATCCTGGGTCACGGCGTCCCACACCTGGCCCGGGTCCACGCCGAAGTATTCATGGACCAGGATGTTCCGCATGGAGATTATGTCGGCCCACATGACATCGGGGGTCCGCTCGCGCTACTCCCGCGTCAGGCCCGCGACAGCCTCGCCGATGATTTGGAGGTGATACCGCATCCAGACCTGGATGAGCGGGTCTTGGAGGAAGGCTTCCCTGCCCTTGGCGGCTTGTTGTTCGATCTGGGCGATGGCGTCGAGGATATCGAGCAGCCGCAGCCGGTCGTCCCGCATGGGGCTCACAGGGGGACGGCTTCCTTCATCACGCGCTCGCGCACCCGGGGCTTGAGCCCCCGCTCGCTCACCAGGTTGACCTCGCAGCCCAGAAGCTCCGCCAGCTCCCGCTCGAGCGCCGCGTGCTTGAAGAGGCTCATCCCCGGCCCGGGCAGGATGAGGAAGTCCACATCGCTCTCGGGG
>JBBTDR010000407.1:0-1932 GCA_038042665.1 Nitrospinota bacterium | reverse complement strand
GGGAAGCGGACCTTCGAGGTCGTCTCCGTCGAGAAGGTGGACTTCTCCCAGTTCTCTTGATCCCCCCGGTTGCGGCGGCCCTCTCCCCGCCCCGCCTCCGCGCCCTGACCGCCCGCTTCGGCCTTCTTTCCGGATGGCCCGAGCGGCGCCGCGCGGCTTGAGGCTCCGCCCCCGGCGCCGCGCCGGCCGCCTCGCGGGGGCCATTTGGATGCTGCCCGGCGGCGGGCGCCCCGCGCGCGGGAGAGGGGGAAGCATGCGGCCGAGGGCGGACGCGCGGACGGATATCCTTCCCTCCCCGCTGAGTTTGGCGGAGGCGGCCCGGCGGCCCCCGCGCGCCCCGCGCCCCCCGCGCGCCCTGGCCTGGCTGCTTCCCCTGATGCGCCTTCGCTGGTACGCGGCGGGGCTGCTCTTGCTGGCGGCGGCCAGGCTCTGGCTGGGGGGCGGGGGCATATGGCGGGCCGCACTCCTCGGCTGGCTCTTGCTCCACTACGCCGCCTACCGCGCCTGGCACCACAGCCGCCATGCCCATGAGGCCGGGTTGCTCCGGCGCATCTGCGAGCCGGGGGGGGAGGAGATTGCCTCCTTCTACCGCCGGGAGAAAAAGAAGGAGCGCGAGATCGCCAACCCGCTTCCCGACCTCAAGGCGGACTTCGGCGGGCGGCGGGTGGCCGAGGTGGACCCCGCCCACCACCTGCGCAAGCGCCTCGCGCGGCGCTGGCTGAAGGAGGTCGCCCCGCCGGGCGCCCGGGCGGCGGACGTGGGCTGCCTCGCGGGGGAGGTGAGCGCCGAGCACGTGCGGGCGGGCCACGAGGTCTTTCTGTTCGACCTGGACACGCTCTCCCTCCGCCGCGTCACCGAGACGACGCGGCGGCCCGCCGTCCAGGCCGACGCCGCCCAGCTTCCCGTCCGCCCGGGAGCGTTCGAGCTCATCACCTTCCTGGAGGTGGCCGAGCATCTCGCCGACCCCGCCCGCGCCATGCGCGAGATCGCCGCTGCGCTGGCCCCAGGAGGCCGCCTCATCGCGAGCACGGACAATACGGGCTGCCTCCTGGCCATTCATCTTCTCAACCCGATCGTCGCCCTGGAGCGCGTGGCGGGTGCCTATTTCCCGGCCGTCCTGCCTCCGAGGAGCCTCCTCAAGGAGGATCGGCTGACGGGCAAGGTCTACCCCCACGCGAGCTTCGACTCGGCCCAGGTCCGCGCCCTGGCCGAGGGCGCGGGCCTCAGGCTCCTGTGGCTGAGGAGCTACTATTTTCTTCCCGGCTTCCACCGGATCGTGGCCCGGCTGTTCCCCGCCTGCACGGAGGAGCAGTATGCGCGCTTCGCGCTGCCCGTCGAGGTGCTTTTTCGGCGCATCCCTCTGCTCGCGCGCCTGGGCACCCACTGGGTCTTCGCGTGCGAGAAGCCGCGCGGTGAAGGCGGCGCGTAGCGGAGAAGAAGAGTCCCGCTATCTGGGGGAGGGAGGTTCAACCGGCACCAGCACTTCCGTCCTCAAATCCGCCTCCGCGGCCGAGCGGGGATCGGTCAGGAGGCGCTCGATGGTGGGTCCCTCCCGCCTCAGGAGGCTCGCGTGGGGGAGCCATTCATCGAGGACGCGCCGCAGGCTCTCCTCGAGCCGCCCGTAGGCGCCCTCGTGGAGGGCCACGGCGTACCACCCGGCCGGTGCTTCCGCCTCCCGCAGGCCCTCGGGCAGGGGCTGGCCCGGGTAGAGGGCCCAGCAGGCCTCGTAGCGTCCGTCTTCCTGGCGCAGCCCGAAGGGGGGCCCGGCGGCGGGCACCCCCTCGCAGCGGAGGAGGAGCCTCCCCCAGGCCCTTCCGATGGCCTCCGGCGCCGCCCCTCCCCCGGCGGGGAGGGCGGCCCCGCGCAGGGGCCCGCGCTGCTCCACCCGGACGCCGATCGCCAGCATTCCTCGTTACCTTTCATGGGAAGTAG
>JBBTDR010000406.1:0-1156 GCA_038042665.1 Nitrospinota bacterium | reverse complement strand
CGTCCACGATGACGATCACCTTGGCCAGCGCCATCTGCCCCATCCCCCAGAGCGCGTACATCACCTTGCGGGCGTGGTAGGGGAAGGACTTGCGAATGGAGACGACCACCATGTTGTGAAACACCCCCTCGGGGGGCATGTGCACGTCCACGATCTCGGGAAGCTGCATCTTCATGAGGGGCAGGAAGATGCGCCCGCTGGCCTTGCCCAGCCAGTAGTCCTCCATCGGGGGCCTGCCCACGATGGTGGTGGGGTAGACCGGGTCCCGCCGCCGGGTGATGGCCGTGACGTGGAAGACGGGGTAGTCGTCCGCCAGGGAGTACCACCCCGTGTGGTCCCCGAAGGGCCCTTCGCGCCGGAGCTCGCCCGGATTCAGGTAGCCCTCGATCACGATGTCCGAGTCGGCGGGCACCTCGACGTCCACCGTCTTGCACTTCACCAGCTCCACGCTCCGCCGCCGCAGGAAGCCGGCCAGGCCCAGCTCGTCGATCCCCGGGGGGAGCGGGGCGCTCGCCGCATAGACCAGCACGGGGTCGCCCCCCAGGGCGACGGCCATCTCCATCCGGAGGTTCCGCTTGGTGCTCTCGAGGAAGTTCTGGGCGCCGTCGTGGTGGAGGTGCATGTGCATCCCCGCCGTCTTCTCGTCGTAGAGCTGCACCCGGTAAAGGCCCACGTTGCGGCGGCCGGTGCGGGGGTTGCGGGAGTAGATGTGGCCGAAGGTGATATAGCGCCCCCCGTCCTCGGGCCAGCACTTGAGGGCGGGGATGGAGAAGAGGTCGGGCCGGGCGGTCTCGGCCACCTCCTGGCAGGGGGCGGAGGCCACCGTCTTCGGCGCGAAGGAGGCCAGGCGCGCCAGCTTGGGCAGCATCTTCACCTTCTCGATCAGTCCCTCGGGGGGCTTGATCTCGAGGAGGTCGGCCACCTCCTCGGCCACCGCGTCCATGCTCTCGACCCCGAGGGCCATGTGCATCCGCTTGTCCGAGGCGTAGGCATTGATGAGGACGGGGATGGGGTATTCCTTGCCGTCCGGCCCCACCGGGCGCTCGAAGAGCAGCGCCGGGCCGCCCGATTTCACGCAGCGGTCGGCGATCTCGGCGATCTCGAGCTCCACCGAGACCTGCGCCTTCACCCGACGCAGCTCGCCCGCGCGCTCCAG
>JBBTDR010000405.1:0-11224 GCA_038042665.1 Nitrospinota bacterium | reverse complement strand
CTCCCAGCCAAGGCGCGCGCCCCGCGGGAACCATCCCCATACTACACAAGGAGCTCCCCCGCCTCCAATCCGCCCGATCCCGTCCCCGGGCAACGCCTCAGGTGAACTCCTCGGTCAGGATCTCGTGGATGAAGCGCTGGACGGCCAGGGGGTAGAAGCGGATGTTGGGGGTGCGCACGACGGCGGTGTCGGTCGCCTCCAGGCGGATGAGCTCATCGAGCACCTTCTCCGCGAGGAGGTCGGGGCTCCACTCGTGGCGGGTGATCTTCAGGCGCTCGCTCTGGACGTTGAAGAAGCCCGGGACCACGGCCGGGAAAGCGAAGACCCGCCCCACCAGGTTGGCATCCATGAGTTCGCTCTCTTGGAAGAGCTCCCCGAAGGTCCTCTGGGCCTGGGCGGGCGTCCAGATGAGCTTCGGGGACACCATGAGGCGCCCCGAGATCTGGACCGAGCCCGAGGGGCCCTTCTCCCCGGGACCCAGCACCCGGTAGCCCAGCTCGTGGTAGCCCGAGACGATGCCCAGGTAGGGCCGCCGGAGCACCCGGATTTCCTTGAGGATTCCCCGGTGCTCGTCCCGCAATCCCTGTTCGTCGAACATGGTTCTCCCTCAGCCTCCCGCTGACTGCATATCAGACCCCCCCAGGGGGGTCAACGCGGCCAAAAACCAAGGGCTTTCGGCTCTCCGGGGGAGGCGCCTGGCGGGAATCTTCATTCGGACTATATTATCCCAACAGGGGACGCCCTCCGGGAGGACCTCGCCATGAGCGAACCCAAGAAATGCCCCTTCCTGGTCGCCCTCGCCGGGGGCGAGCTGATTTGCTTCGACCCCTGGTTCTGCCGCGCCATCCGCCGCGGGCCGCGCGTCGTCCAGGATTTCTGCCAGAGGGATTTCCGCGCCTGCCCCTTCTACCGGGTCCAGGACAAGCCCGCAGGAATCAAAGCCGCCCTCGCCTGAGGCAGGCTCATCCGGCGGGGGCCGCCCCCGCCAGCCGATCCAGCAGCCGGCCCGCCGCCGCGCCGGCGCTCCCCGCGCAATCGGGAATCCCCACCCCGCGGTAGGCGCTCCCGGCCAGGGCCACGCCGGGGAGCTCCGCCGCCAGGCGCTCCATCTCCTCCACCCGCCTCAGATGCCCCACCGTGTAGTGCGGCATGGCCCGCGGATAGCGCTGGAGGAGGACCGCCTCGGGCTCCCCCGAGAGCCCCAGCAGGGGCCGCAGGTCCTCCACCACCCGGCCGATGAACGCCCCCTCCGGCAGCGCGAGCATCTCCTCCCCCCTGGCGCCGCCCACGAAGGCCCGCAGGAGCACCTTCCCCTCCGGGGCCCGGCCCTCGAACTTCGCGCTCGAGAACGAGCACGCCATCGCCACCCGCCCCTCCTCCGCGGGCGCCACGAAGCCCATCCCGTCGAGGGGATGGGCCACCCGCTCCCGGGGAAAGACCAGGTTGAGGGTGGTCACCGAGCCGTAGGGCACCTCCCCGAGCAGCGCGCTCAGGCGCGGGGAGGCGCCGGCGAACAGCCCGCTCCCCGCGTGGGCCGGCAGGGCCACGCACAAGGCGTCCGCCTCGATCTCCCCCGCCCCTTCCACGGCCACCCGCCAGCGGCCGGCCTCGCGCCGCAGCCCGGCGGCCCTCGCGCCGCAGCGCAGGGCGGACCCGGGCAGCCTCTCCCTGAGGGCGCCGATCAGGCTCCCCATCCCGTCCGCCAGGGAGAGGAAGAGCCCGTAGCGCGGCCCGCTCGCGGCGGCCGCGCCGCGCGCCTCGGCCATGCGCCTGCGCAGGGCGAGGATGACGCTGCGGCTCTCGCGCTCCATCTCCAGGAACTGGGGCATGGTGGCCTCGAGGCTGAGCTCCTCGGGGTCCGCCCCATAGACGCCCGCCACCATGGGCTGGGCCATCCGGCGGAGCGCCTCCTCTCCCAGGCGGCGGCGCACGAACGAGGCGAGGGACTCGTCCCCCTCCCCCCGGCGGCGCGGCAGGACCAGATCGAGCGCCATGCGCAGCTTCCCCAGCGGGCTGAAGATGGGGCTCCGCACGAAGGGCATGAGGGAGGAGGGCGCGAGCAGGTAGAAGCCCGGGGGGACGGGATGCAGCCTCCCCCGCCGCAGGACGAAGCTCCGGCGGCACTCCGGGCGGGTGCCCATGAGCTGGCCCCCGAGGCCCAGCTCCCGGCAGAGGGCGGCCCCCTCGGGCTTGATCCCGAGGAAGCAGTCCGGGCCCTTCTCCAGCAGGCAGCCGCCCGCGCGCGCGCTCTCGATGGAGCCGCCCAGCCGCGCGGAGGCCTCGAGGAGGGTGACTTCGAGGGGCAGCCCGCGCTCCCGGGCCCCTTGGCGGAGGCGGAGGCAGGCCACGAGGCCCGTGATGCCGCCGCCCAGCACCAGCGCCCGGCGCGCCGCCGCCGTCAAGCGATCTTCCCCGCGGCCCGGGCCAGCACGAGGTCCCGCAGCATGGCGATGAAGGAGGGGTGCGTGCCCACCGTGGGCGCCCGGTGGTAGCCCATGCCCGCCTCCCCGGCCACCCCGCGGGTCTCCTCGTCGAGGTCGTAGAGCACCTCGACGTGATCGCAGATGAAGCCGATGGGAGCGAGGAGGACGTCCTCCGCCCCCTCCGCCGCGGCCTTGCGCACCACCTCCGTCACATCGGGCCCGAGCCAGGTGCCGGGCGGGACATCCGGGCTGCTCTGGAAGCCGGTGTCGTAGCGCCCCACCCCGAGCGCCTTCGCGGCCGCGGCCGCCGTGCGCCGGAACTCATCCTCGTAGGGCGACACCTTGGCCATGCTCACGGGGATGGAGTGGGCGGTGAAGATGAGCCGCGACTTCTCGAAGCGGCCGGGCGCCATCCGCCCGGCGGCGCGGCGCACGCTGCCGGCGATCGCCTCGATGAAGGAGGGATGATCGAACCAGCCCGTCTCCAGGAACTCGACCCCGGGCGCGCCCTCCCCGGCCTCCCCGCGCGCCGCGCGCGCCGCGCCCTGGTAGGCCTCCCAGCTGATCTTGGCCCGGTGCGGGGCGAGCACCACCCCGAGCGCCCGGCGCAGGCCGCGCCGGGCCATCTCGGCGAGGGCCTCGCGCAGGTAGGGGGTCCAGAAGCGGAAGCCCACGTAGACCAGCATGGGCGCGCCCGCGGCGGCAAGGCAGGTCTCGAGCGCCCCGGCCTGCTTCTGGGAGGAGGCGCTGAAGGGCGAGAAGCCGCCGAAGTGCTTGTAGTGCCCGGCCACTTCGCGGATGCGCTCGGCCCCGTCCGGGCGGCCGCCGACGATGTTCTCGACGTAGCAGTAGGCCTCGCCGGGGCAATCGCCGTAGCGGCGGCAGCAGCCCGGGGTCGGGCCGCCGAATCCGATGAGGAGGACGGAATCGAAGGGCTCGGTCATCTCAGCTCCCTTGCTTCCACGCATGCACCAGGTCCACCAGGAAACGCACGTTGTCCACCGGCGTGGCGGGCAGGACGCCGTGGCCCAGGTTGAAGATGTGGCCCGGCCTCCCCCCCGCCTGGCGCAGGACGGCCTCCGCCCGCCGCCGGATGAAGTCCCGCTCCCCGAGGAGCGCCGCCGGGTCGAGGTTCCCCTGCACGGCCACCTCGCCCAGGCGATCCCAGGCCGGGCCCAGCTCCACGCGGAAGTCGAGGCCGATCACGTCGCCGCCGGCCTCGCGCATGGCCTCGAGCAGCGAGGCGGTGCCGGTGCCGAAGTGGATGACCGGCACGCCCGGACGCAGCCCCCGGAAGAGGGCGCGCATGTGGGGCAGCACGAACTCGCGGTAGTCCGCCGGGCCGAGGCAGCCCACCCAGGAGTCGAAGAGCTGCAACGCCTGGGCCCCCGCCTCGGCCTGGCCGTTCAGGTAGGGCACGAGGGCGCGCACGAGCCGCTCCATGAGGGCGCGCCAGGCGGCCGGGTCGCGGTACATGAAGGACTTCGTCTGGGCGAACTCCCGGGAGCCGCTCCCCTCGATCATGTAGGACGCCAGGGTGAAGGGCGCCCCCGCGAAGCCGATGAGCGGGACATGCCCCGCCAGCCCCCGCCGGATCTGGCGGACGGCCTCGAACACGAAGCCCAGGCTCCCGGGCTCCACCTCGCGGAGGCGATCGACGCCGGCGGCCTCCCGGAGGGGGTTGGCCAGCACGGGCCCGTCCCCCCGGGAGTATTCCAGCCCCATCCCCATGGGCTCGAGGATGAGGAGGATGTCGGAGAAGAGGATGGCGGCGTCCGCCCCGATGCGCTGGGCGGCGGTGACGGTCACCTCGGCGGCGAGGGCGGGGTCGCGGCAGAGCTCCTTGAAGGGCACCCGCGCGCGCAGCTCGCGGTACTCCTCCATGTACCGGCCGGCCTGGCGCATGAGCCAGACGGGGGTGGCGGCGCAGGGTTCCCTCCGGCAGGCGCGCAGGAAGAGCGGGGTCTCCCGGGCCGCGCCGCCCTCGGCGGAAGGTGCCATGCCTGCCTCCCGGACATGGAAACGAAATCGGCCCCAGCAGAGGGGCCGCGGCCACAGTCTAAACGAAACCCCCGGGGGAAGCACATCCGGTGGCCCCGCCCCCGGAGGGCCTCTCGCTGGACACCCCGTTCCCCTTTGCGATACAAGAGGCGGGGCGCGGCTTCCGCGCCCATCACCGCGCGGGGCGCCATAGCCAAGCGGTAAGGCAGAGGACTGCAAATCCTCCACCCCCGGTTCAAATCCGGGTGGCGCCTCCAAGACGATTCCAGAGGGTTCGGAAGGGGGAACCCTCTTTTTTTTGCCGGGCGGAGCGCATGGGCATGACCGGGACCAGCCTGAGCCAGCGGGGGCCCTCCTTCCTGGCCCGCCTGTGCCTCGCGGGGGCGCTCGCCGCTCTCCTCGCCGGGGCGGCCGGGTGCGCGGCCCAGCAGGCGGCCCAGGGCCCGGCTTCGCCCCCCCCGCAGGAGGAGGAGCTCCCCGATCCGCTCGAGGACCTCAACCGGGTCGTCTTCCAGATCAACGAAGTCCTCGACACGATCGTCCTCCGCCCCCTCGGCGAAGTGTACCGGGCGCTCCTGCCCGGCCCGGTGCGGGAGTCGGTGCGGAACTTCCTGCGCAACCTCTCCTCGCCGGTCGTCTTCTTCAACGATGTGCTCCAGGGCCGGGGGGACCGGGCCGAGATCACCCTGGGGCGCTTCATCGTGAACACCACCCTGGGCGTCGGCGGGCTCTTCGACGTGGCGAAAGACATGGGGGCCCCCTACCACGGCGAGGACTTCGGCCAGACCCTCGGGGTGTGGGGCCTCAAGCCGGGCATCTACCTCGTGCTGCCCATCCTCGGACCCTCCACCACGCGCGACGCGATCGGGCGCGGGGTGGACCTCTTCATGAACCCCTTCACCTACCTCTACGCGGCCGGAGATGTGGAATACCTCTCCCTCGCCTTCGGGGGCCTCGGCGCGGTGGACCTCCGCGCGCGCAACATCGAGCTGGTGGACCAGCTCAAGCGCGACGCCCTGGACTACTACACCCTCATCCGGAGCATCTACCACCAGCTCCGCGAGAGCGAGATCCGCAACGGGAACACCCAGGGCGGCGGCCCCGAGAAGAAGATCGAGCTGGAGTAGCGGCGGGGGCTCACCCCTTGCGGGTGCCGAAGACCTCGGCGAGGGCCACCGCCCGCTCCGCCGCGGCCACTACCGGGTAGTCCACCATCCGCCCGTTCACCGAGACGCTCGCCTCCCCTCGCGCCGTCGCCTCCCCGAAGGCGATGACGATCTCGCGCGCCCCCGCGAGATCGGCCTCCGTCGGGGTGAAGGCTTCGTTCACGGCGGCCACCTGGCGGGGGTGGATGCAGAACTTGCCGAACATGCCGTGGGCGCGCGCCCGGGCGGCGCTGGCGGCGAGGCCCTCCGGGTCGTCGAGGCGGATCCAGACGGTGTCGAGCGGCCTCTCCCGCCCGGCCGCCCGCGAGGCGCCCGCGATGCGGGCGCGCGGGTAGTCGAAGACGAACTCGTCCCGGGGCCACTCGCAGCCGAGGTCGGCCGTGTAGTCGCCCGCGCCGAAGGCGAGCAGGAAGCCGCGGTCCCCCACATCGGCCGAGGCGATGTCGAAGGCCCGCTCCACCCCGCGGGCGTTCTCCAGGATGGCGATGAGCATCACGCGGCCCGGCTGGAGCCCCAGGAAGCGCTCCCGCTCGCGCAGCAGCCGGTCGGCCGCCCGCACCAGGCCGGGGTCCTCCACCTTGGGCACCACGATCCCGGTCAGGCGGGGCCCCACGGCGGCGGCGATGTCCTCGGCCCCCCAGGCGGCCGAGAGGCCCGCCGCCCCGGCCAGGGGGTTGACGCGCACGAAGACCTCCGCCCCATCGTCCGCCGCGATGCGCTCCACCCAGCCGGAGATGCCGAGGCGGGCGGCCTCCTTCTCGGAGTGGGGGACGGCGTCCTCGAGGTCCAGCACGACCGCGTCGGCCCCGGCCTTGCCCACCTTGGCGAGCATCCGCTCCCGGTTGCCTGGGGCGAAGAGGATGGTGCGGAACAGGCGCATGGCGGGGCCTCCCCGGCGGAAGGAATGATTCCGGTTGTTTACTCCCTCCAGGGCGAATTGGCAAAGGGAAGAATTCCGCCTCCGCCGGAGCACTTTTCCGCTCCCTGAAATCTTTTTCTCCGGAATTTTCCGTGCCGCGGAAATTATGTCTACTGTTCAAGGGAGGCGATGATGAAGGCCAAAACGACGCCGGAAGGCAGGCTGCTCAAGATGCTGCGTGAGAATATGACCCTGGAGGAGCGCCTGGCCGCCGCGCGTGAGCTTCACGAGGAAGGCGAAAGGCTCGACTTGATCCTCACGATCTATCCCGAATATGCCGAGGTCCTGAGGGAGAAGAAAGCCGTCTGAGCCGCTATCCACTACGCCTTCTCTTCCTCGCCCATTCCATCAACTGTTCCACCGGCCAATCCGGGTTGATCGCTTTGCGCCATTCCTCGGTTTTGGTCTTGAAATCTCGGGAGGGGGGGAGCCGCCCAGCCAGGGCAAGCGGCCCCAGCCGCAATCCTTCGAAGCCAGGGGCAAATGCCGGCGATCGGGTAGGAGTTTCAGAAAATAGCACAATAAATAAAAATTATGCAATCAAATTCCACTAAAGTACCCCCTCGAGTGTCCCGTTACGGGATATGGAAGACCTGATCGGCGGGCCGAGCGAAGCCCCCGGCGGGATTTCAGGAAGGGAAGAAGGACGGAATGAGGAAGGAACGAGGACCATGGACGCCGTCGCCAGCTCCCAAGCCGCTGCTTCCTCCGGCGCCGCCAGTGCGGTCGTTCCGGTGGTCACGCAGGCGATCGGGGGCATCAGCACCATCAAGGGCATCAACGTGGCCCTGGGCATCCTGCTGGCCGCCACCTCCGCGGCCCAGCAGGCGGTCAGCCAAGTGACCGGCAAGGGCACGTCGGTGGATAGCCTCATCTAGGCGTCCGTCCCCCGCGGCGGCCCCTCCGTCCCTCCATCCCCGCGCCCAGCCTCCAGCCGAACGGCCCCGCAACGTCTCTTCAGGCCCGCGCGCGGCCCGGCCCGCCGAACGCCATGAACCCCGCGGAAACCCTCCGCCGCGCGCTGGGCGGCTGTTCCCCGCGTTGCGTCCCGCGGCTTCATTGCGCGCAGCTTCTTCACTCCCTGCGGTCGTTCAGGATGACAACAAAAGAACGCGGAATACCCGTAGGGGCGCACGGCCGTGCGCCCCTACATTTTCCAGCTCGGTCGAGCCGTGCCCGCCACCGCCCGGAAACAGCGGCCGAGGAATCCGCTTCTTCCTTGCGGTGTCATGCTGGGCCTTTCGCGGAGCCTGCCCTGAGCGAAAGCGAAGGGTTCAGGACAAGTAGGGGCATATGGCCATACGCCCCTACAGCCCGGAATGACAACCCTCGCCCGCGAGGCTTTGTTTGGAAATCGGTTTCCAGGGCAGGACCCTAGCCGTAGGGGAGGATGAAGGGATAGCCCGGGATCATGAGCTCGCGGGCGCGGGCGCTCTCCTGCCGGGTGGGCCAGATCATGATGACCGGGCAGGGGCAGTCCCGCACGAGGGTGCTCGCGTTCGAGCCGAGGCCCACGTCGAGCAGGTTGCGCTTGCTGTGGGAGCCGATGACCAGGTATTCCGCCCCGCTGCGGACCACGAAGGAGGCCAGCCGCTCGGCGGGGCGGCCCGCCAGGAGGTGGGCCTCCGCCTCCACCCCCTCCTCCCGGAGGGAGCGGACGAAGCGATCGAGCTTCTCCTCGGTGCTCTCGACGCCGGGGAGCTGGGCGGAGGGGGCCTCCACCGTGATCACGTCCACGGCGGCCCCCTGGGCCTTGGCCAGGGCGGCGGCCACCTCCCGGGCCCGCAGGGCCACGGGCGGAAAGTCCAGGTACCGCTGAAGGGCGACGGCGAGGACGATCCGGGGGCCGGCCATGATTTCTCCTCCTCCTTGCCGGGGGGAAGAGGCCGCCCGTGCCCGGAAGAGGCCGGGAGAAAAGAATGGCGGGCGATGCAGTGAGTTGGGTCGGCCCTCCCGTGGGCACCGTCTCCGGCAGCCCGCTCTTCGCATCGCCCGCCATTTCGGGCGTTCAGTTTTCCGGGAGGCTCGCGCCTCCACGGCTTTCACCCTGTGCAAGCGGTGGGCCAACCGCCCCGCGCCCCCTTCAACTGCCCCGAAGCAATTGATTGAAGCCGTACTAAGAGTTTTGTATCTTAAATTCCTTGTAAATTCCCCCTACACACTGCGCCAATTTGGCTCATCCAGGTGGGCAGCACAGAGGCAAAATGCCACATCACGTGGCCCCATCACCCGAAAAACCCACCCGTCCCCGCGAAACAAGCCCCGCAAAAAAACCGGGGGGGCGGGACCGCCCCCCGGGGAATGGGTTGGAAGGAAGCGCTATTTCGAGGAGATCTCCCAGGGGTAGATCTTCTCGTCGTGGCGCGCGGTGAAGTTCAGGCGGTTGTCGTAGGCGTAGACGTCGTGGATCCGGAAGAAGGGGGTGACGAGCGCCCGCTCCTTGAAGGTGTCAAGAATCTTGCCGAACGCCACGTTCTGGTCCTCGAGGTCGGGGTAGCGGGCCGCCTTGTCGATCGCCGCGTCCAGCTCCTTGTCGCAGTAGTAGCTCCAGGCGCCTTTGCAGCCCGCGAAGGCCCGCATGATGCCGGCCGGGTCGTTCGCGGAGTTGCCGAAGCCCTGGTAGAGGAGGACGGGCTCCATCTTTTCGTAATCTTTCTTGCCTACCTTGTCGATGTAGGCCCGGCGGAGCTTGGTGTACAAGGGGTAGTTCATGGGCTTGCAGGTGGCGTCGATGCCGATCCCCTTCAGCATGCCCGGGAGGGCCTCGCAGGTCTCGTTGTCCCCCGGGTAACGCCCGATGGCCGTGTGGATGGTGATCTTGAAGCCCTTGGGGTACTTGGAGGCCTTCATCAGGGCCTTCGCCTTCCCGGGGTCGTAGGGGTACCACTTTCTCTGGGGGTCGTAGCCCGCGTAGGTCCAGGGGTGGTAGAGCTGGCCCATGGGCTCGGCCAGCCCGCCCAGGATGGTCTTGCGGATCTTCTCGAAGTCAATGGCGTGGTTGATGGCCAGGAGGACGTTCCGGTCGGCCAGGGGGCCGATTCCGTGGCTGTAGTTGAGATACATGAGGCGGATGCCGGGGACGGCGGCCACCACCTTCTTGGGGTCGGCCCGGACCTGCTCGATCAGGTGGGGCGGAACGCCCGACATGATGTCAATTTCGTCCGCGAGCAGGGCCTTGACGCGGGTGGTGGGCTCCACGATGCGGCGGAGGATCACGGTCTTCGGCATGTCGGGGTACTTCGCCCTGCCCCACCAGTTGGGGTTGGCCTCGAAGACCATCCGGCTGGCCTTCTCCCACGACTTGAGGATGTAGGGGCCCGAGCCGTGGCTGGTCTGGGCGAAGATGGCCAGCTCCTTCCCCTTCGTCTTGGGGTTGACGGTGAGCCCCCACGTGGTGATCCGGTCCAGCAGCCCGTTGTCGACCCCCTTGCTGTGCCAGATGAAGGTGTGGTCGTCGAGGACCTCGATGCCCTTGTACTCCCTGAAATAGGCGGCCTGCCGGCTCTTGGTCTCGGGAGCCACGATGGTGTCGATGGAATGCTTCACCGCCGCGGCGGTGACCGGCGTCCCATCGTTGAACTTGGCGTCCTTGCGGAGCCAGAACTTCACCTGCGTGGGACCGAGCTTCTCCCACTTCACGGCGAGCCAGGGGGCGATCTTCCCGCTCCCCGTCTCGGCGGAGACGAGGGTGTCGTACGCCCACCGCCAGGTGATTGTCCCGATGAAGTTCGACTCCGTCAGGGGGTGCATGGTGGGCGTCTCGCTGGGCAGGACGATGGTCACCTTCTCCAGGGGGGCGGCGGCGGCTGGCGCCCCTCCCCACCCCAACAGCAACGCGAGCAGCGCGGAATAAGCAATGCGCATCATGGACCTCCACTCCCGGCGGCGGTTCCGTTGGCCACATGATCCCCCGAATGGGCTCATTCTAGCACGGGGCGCCCCCCCGGGGGGCGCCCGCTCAGGCCTCGATGAGCTCGATGGGCATCTTTTCGGGGCCCTCGATGAAGGCGGCGAAATGCCCGCTCACGTGGGTGGGCATCTCCTGAAGGACGTTCACCCCCCCCTTCCGCATCTTGGCGAGCAGGCCCCGCAGGTCGTCCACCACCAGGCAGAAGTGATGGATCCCATAGCCCTTGGGCCGGGGGCCGTCCTGCCCGGTGAGGCCGTCCGCGGGCCGCGGGGTGCGGGCGCTGAAGATGGCCTCCCCGACCCGCATCACCAGGTTCCGCGCCTCCGCGGGGTGCTGCACCTGGGCCACCTCGGCCCCGAACCAGCGCTTGAACCACTCCGCCACCGCCTCGGGGTTCTTGCTGATCATGTGGACGTGATGGAACGTGCCGACAACCGCCATGCCTTTCCCTCCTGAGGACCACCGCCGGGCGGGCGCGCCGCGCCGGGAAGCACGCCGGCCGCCCCTCCGGAGGTCTCGCCGGGGAGGGCGCACGGCTGGATCGGGGTTTCCACCAGCATACCACCCTCCCCCGCTCCGCCGGAAGCCCCCCGCCCTCCCGGTAGCGCCCTAATTTGCGGCGGATTCGCCTTGTCATGCCGAGCCCTTCGCGGAGTTTATCCTGAGTGAAGCGAAGAACTCAGGGCAGGCTCCGCGAAGCATCTCGGTTTTGGTCATGCCCAAACAACACCGAGATTCTTCGCGCCTTCGGCGCTCAGATGGGGATGGAGGCCCGTTGCTCTGGCTGGTAGAACACCAGCGAGCA
>JBBTDR010000404.1:0-4065 GCA_038042665.1 Nitrospinota bacterium | reverse complement strand
GCCTTCGACGTGAAGAGCGCCTACCAGGTGCGGGTGCTCCCGACCACCTACATCGTGGATCGCGAGGGGCGCATCGTCGCCTGGGGGATGGGCGCCCGCGAGTGGGACGGCCCCGCCGCCCGGGCCCTGGCCGAGCACCTCCTCGGCCCCAAGGACGAGAAGCCCAGCGGCCCGTCCGCCGCCTTCCCTGAGAAGCGGGGACAGCCATGATGCGGGCAGGGAAGGAAGCCCATCTCCCCGAAGGCCAGGCGCCGGGCGAGGCCCCCCCGGCGGAGCGCAAGGCCAGGCGGATCGCCCTGGCCTTCATCCTCGTGCCGGTACTGGCCACCCTCATCTGGGGCGTGGCCGCCCGCTACCTGCGCGAGCCCGTCCAGGAGGAGGAGGGGCCCATCGTGGCCCTCGGGGCCCCGGCCCCGGACTTCACCTTCCCCTCGCTGGCCGGGCCCCCCATCTCCCTCTCCGGCCACCGGGGGAAGGTGGTGCTGGTGAACATCTGGGCCACCTGGTGCCCCCCCTGCATCGACGAGCTGCCCTCCCTCCAGAACCTCTACGCCAAGATGAAGGAGAAGGGGGCGCCCTTCGAGATCCTGGCCGTGGACATCGACGCGCTGGGGGCGGAGCCCGTGAAGAAGTTCGTGGACCGCTTCAAGCTGACCTTCCCCATCCCTCTCGACCCGCGGGGGAAGATCAAGAAACTCTACCGCACCTCCGGCGTGCCGGAGACCTTCGTCGTGGACCCCGCGGGGAAGATCGTGGAGAAAGTCGTCGGGCCCCGCAAGTGGGACAGCCCCGAGGTCATCGCCTTCATCGAGCAGATCCTCCGCAACGCGGCCCAGGCCGGCCCGGCCCAGCCTGCGAAGTAGGGGCGCACGGCCGTGCGCCCCTACGGATACCTGTCGTGCCCTAACCCCGGACCTCGAACCGGCCCTTTGGCCTGACCTGCTGTAGGGGCGTATTGCAATACGCCCCTACTTGGGGCGCCGCCGAGGGCGGGTGCAAGGCCCGCCCCGGGTGTCCTGTCCCGGAAATGGATTTCGAAATAAAGCCTCACGGACGGGGGTTGTCATTCCGAGCCCTTCGCGTTTCCGGAAAATGTAGGGGCGACCGGCCGGTCGCCCCTACGCGTTCAATGAAGCCGAGGAACGTGACGCTACAGCTCGAACCCCAGCCTCAGCCGCTCGTTCAGCTTCTTCATCTGCTCCAGGATGGCGGGGGTGACGGGCACCCCGATGCGCCGGTTCTCCTCCTCGGCGATGGCCTCGGGCTCGCCGTGGATGTAGATGCGGTCGTGGCCCTCCGCTTTCTTGGACCCGCGGATGCGCTCGAAGGTCTTCTGCATCTGGCCGAAGACGAGGCCGGGGTCGCGGAAGCCCGAGATCTGGATGGCCCCCATGAAGTGGCCCGTCGCGGGCGCCCCCTCCCCCGCGGCCCCGGCGATGCGGGCGTCCAGGTCCGAGCCCGAGAGGACGCTGCACAGAAGCTCCACCATCAGCGAGAGGCCGTAGCCCTTGTGCCCGCCCATCTCGGTGTCCTCGCCCCCCAGGGGGAGGAGGGGGACGCCGTGCTTCAGGATGCTCCGCTCGTCCAGCTCGGGGGTGCCGTAGGCCCGGGGCACCCAGCCCCGGGGGACGGGCCTCCCCTCGCGCAGCGCGGTCTCCACCTTCCCGACCGCCACCACGGCGGTGGCCATGTCGAGGTAGAAGGGGGTGCCCCCAGGGCCCCCGGGGATGGCCACGCTCATGGGGTTGGTGCCGAAGAGGGGCTCGAGGCCGAAGGTGGCGGTGGTGCGGGCCCCGCCGTTGCTCATGCTGATGCCGATGTAGCCCGCCTCCATCGCCTTCTTGGCCCAGTAGCCGGCGTAGCCGAAGTGGCTGCTGTTGTGCACCGCGACGAAGCCCGAGCCGTGCCGCCCGGCCCGGGCCATGGCCTCCTCCATCGCCCGGTTCGAGGCGAGGATGCCGATGGCGTTGTCGGCGTCGAGGATGGCCGTGGTGTCGGAGCTGGAGGTGAGCTTCATCCGGGGGCTCTTGTTGATGCGGCCCCGCTCCAGGCGCGCGAGGAAGTAGGGGACGCGGGCGAGCCCGTGGCTGCGGATGCCCCGCAGGTCGGCGCTCAGCAGCACCTCGGCCGCCAGGCGGGCGTCGGCCTCGGGCACCCCCGCCGCCCGGAAGCAGGCGAAGAGGAAGGAGCGGACCACCTCGGGGGGGAAGCGCACGGTGCCTTCGGGCAGGGGGCCGGTCTCGACCATGAAGCGGGTTCCTCCTTGGAGGGCCGCGGAGCCGCCGCCCCGCGGATGGGCGAATCAAGCGCGGAGAGGGCCAGGCCTCCCGCGGGGGGGAGGGCGCCCGGCCCCTGGTCTCCCGGAATTCCGAAACCATAGGGCAATTCCCCGTCCCTGAAAAGGGGGCGGTGTCCTCATTTGAGTGGATTCGTCATGTCATGCCGCAGGGGCGGTTCGCGAACCGCCCCTGCCCTAAGGGCAGGCTCCGCGAAGCATCCCGGTTCTTGGATCATGCAAGGCCGGCACCGAGATTCTTCGCCCCTTTGGGCCCAGAATCACACCAAGATGCGGGCGCATTGGGGCATCACCCACAGGGAGAGGAGCGCCCCGCGCCGGAGCCCCCGCCGCGTGGCGGAGGCCCGGGCCCCCGGTATATGGTGGAAAAATCATGCGCCGGCGGGCGGGGGCCTTTCGCCCGGCGGGGGAGGGGGCGGCTGCGCCCCGCCAGGGTTCAGCGAACGGACGAGGAGCGGTGTCTTCATGGCCAAGATCGCGGTGATCCGGGGGGACGGCATCGGGCAGGAGGTGGTCCCCGAGGCGGAGATGACGATCCAGGCGGCGGCCCGGGCCGCGGGCTTCCCGGTCGAGTTCACCCAGTTCGACTGGGGGAGCGAGCGCTACCTGCGCGAGGGCCGCGCCATGCCCGAGGACGGCTGCGAGACCCTCAGGAAGTTCGACGCCATCTTCCACGGGGCGTCCGGGGGGCACCCCAAGATCCAGGGGCCCGTGGTGCAGGAGCAGATCCTCTCGGGCATCCGCTTCGGCCTGGACCTCTACGCCAACATCCGCCCCTGCCGGCTCTACCATGAGAGCCTGACCCCCCTGAAAGGGAGGAAAGCCGGGGACATCGACCACGTCGTCTTCCGCGAGAACACCGAGGGCCTCTTCGTCAACATCGGGGGCTTCTTCAAGCAGGGCACCAAGGACGAGGTGGCCCTCCAGGAGGAGATCCACACCTACAAGGGGGTGGAGCGGGTCATCCGCTCGGCCTTCACCTTCGCCCGGCGCCACCGGCGCAAGAAGGTCACCATGGCCGACAAGGCCAGCGGCCTGCGCTACGCCGGGGGCATCTGGCGCCGGGTGTTCGAGGAGGTGCGGGCGGAGTTCAAGGACGTCGAGTCCGAGGCCAAGCACATCGACGCCCTGGCCATGGAGCTCATCCAGCACCCCCAGGCCTTCGACGTGATGGTCACGAACAACATGTACGGCGACATCCTGAGCGACATCACCTCGGGCCTCGTGGGGGGCCTCGGCCTCGCCCCCTCGGCCAACCTGAACCTGGAGGCCACCTGCTTCTTCGAGCCCGTCCACGGCACCGCCCCCGACATCGCGGGCCGGGGCATCGCCAACCCCATGGCCGCCATCCTGACCGGGGCCCTCATGCTGGACCACCTGGGCTGCCTCAAGGGGGGCGAGGCCATCCGCCGCGCCGTCGAGGAGGCCATCGCCGCCGGCGAGCGCACGGCGGACCTGGGCGGGAAGCTCGACACCAAGGGCTGCGGCGAGGCGGTGCGCAGGCGGTTGCGGGTGTAGGGACTCCCGGCGGCGGCTTTTCCCTCACCCCCAGCCCCTCTCCCAAGGGGAGAGGGGTGGCGTAGGCCGTTATCACTGTGCCCCCAGGCGGAAGCAGCGGCTGCTCCCTCTCCCTCTGGGAGAGGGCCGGGGTGAGGGGCATTTGTAGGGGCGGGTCTTGTACCCGCCCTGGGCAGGGCAGCCACAAGGGCTGCCCCTACACCCTCACCCCCATCCCCTCTCCCACGCCCCAAGCGGCTTTGCCGCTTGGG
>JBBTDR010000403.1:0-1184 GCA_038042665.1 Nitrospinota bacterium | reverse complement strand
GAGGAGCGCAGCAGCTCCGGGAGCACCCCGGGGCCCTTCCACAGGGCGTGGGGATAGTGCTCCACCCCGACGAGCAGCAGCGCGCCCAGGAACAGCGCCGCCTGGAGGCGGCCTTCGCGCAGCGCGGGGTCGGTCATCGCCACGAGGAGGGGGGCGATCAGCCAGGCGAGGTGGTGCTCCTCGCTGAGCGGGGCGAGCATCCACACCGAGAGCAGCAGGAAGCCCGCCTCGAGCCAGGCCCCTTCCCGGCTCTTCCGCGCGGCCCAGAGGACCCAGAAGCTGGCCACGGCGATCGCCGCCGTCAGGATCGCGTTCACCCCTTGGGCGAAGGCCGCGCCGGTCCGGGGCTGGAGGGCGCGGGCCAGCAGGCCGTTCAGGGAGTAATTCACCGAGTCCGGATTGAGCCCCTTGCCCAGGTGATCCCGCAGGAACTCCAGGTAGTGGATCACCGGCTGCCCTCCGAAGACGGCCACCGCCCCTCCCAGCCAGATCAGCCCCAGGAGCGCCACCGCCCCGAGCTCCCGCCGCACCCGGCCCGTCCAGAGGAGGAAGACGATGACCGCCCCGAGCTGGATCTTCATCCAGCCCAGCGCGAGGGCGAGGATCCCGGCCAGGACGCCCCTCCCCCGCGCCATCGCCCATCCCATGCCCGCCGCGGCGAGGCCCAGGAGCAGGTCCATCTGGCCCAGGGTCAGGGTCTGCTTGGCGGGGTAGAACACCGCGGCGAAGCCCGCCACCCCCAGGGCGCTCTCCCGGCGGGGGAGGCCCCGGGCCACCATCTCGCGCCAGGCGATCCAGCCCGCCCCGAAGAGCGCCGCCTGGCCAGCCAGGGTCCACGCCACCTTCGCCGCCCCCCAAGGCAGGAGGGCGAAGGGGAGGAACAGGAAGGAGAAGGTCGGCGGGCTCACTCCGGCGAGGGGCTTGAGCCCCAGCCGCCGCCCGTATTCCAGCAGTTCGGGGGGGTTCACGGGGTTGGCCCCCTCCCAGAGCATCCGCGCGTGGACGTAGTAGGTGCCCAGGTCCACCGCATCGGAGAGGACGGCCGTTCGCAGCACGAGCACGGCGTGGCGCCCGAGGAGCATCAGCACCACGAGAAGGAAGAGGAAGCGCAGGCGCGGATCCATCCTCCCGGAACGCTCCCCAGTGCTCACGCCCCTTCCTCCCCCTCCGCCAGCTCTTGAAAG
>JBBTDR010000402.1:0-3625 GCA_038042665.1 Nitrospinota bacterium | reverse complement strand
GCAATGCCCAGGCGGTCAGCATGAGAGTCCGGAAAAGCGGGTACCGCCACTTTTTCACGAAGCGCTTCATGCCTCGCCTCCCGCCGCCGGCTTTTCATACAAGGCATCGAGCGCTTTCTTTTCGCGCCGGAGGACGTAGATCGCCGAGAGGACGATGACGATCATGAGCAGCATGACGAGGTAGGAGGCCGCCGCGCCCTTGGAGACATTGAACGCCCGCCAGGTCACGATGTAGAGGTAGATGGGGATGGTTTCCGTGGCCGTCCCCGGCCCCCCCTGGAGAAGGCCCCACGTCTTGGGGAACTCCGCCATGGCCTCGAGGAACCGGAGGATCAAGGCGAGGAAGATGACGGGCCGGAGCAGCGGGATCTGGATCTCCCAGAAGACCCGCCAGCGGCCCGCCCCGAGGATCCGGGCCGCCTCGACGGGCTCCTTCGGAAGCGAGGAAAGACCCGCGAGCATGACGATGAAGGCGAAGGGGGTCCAGTTCCAGACCTCCAGGAGGACGATGGTGAGAAGAGCGAAGTCCGGGTTCGCGAGCCAAGTGAAGCGGAGCTCCGTCCCCGCGAGGAAACTCAGGATGTCGTTGATCGGACCCGAGCGGAACAGGAGCATGTCGGCGGCATAAGAGATGACGATGGGGACGGTGAGCATGGGCAGGATGAAAAGGACGTAATAAAAGGAATGCCCCCGGAAGGGACGGTACATCAGAAGAGCCAGGCCGAACCCGATGATGAAGCAGCCGATCGTGGAAAGACCCGCGAAAAAGAACGAGCGCGCGAAAGCCCAGTAGAAGCGGCTCTCCGTCAGGACCTCCTTGAACAATTCGAGCCCCGCGTAATCCGCGTCCCACCAGGTGGAAAGGTAAATCGTCCACGAGTGGAGCGAAAAATACAGCTGGAGAAGAAAAACGGGCACCAGGAAGAAAAAAAGCGAGAACAGGGGCGCCACGAGGGTCCATTTGAATATCCGGATTCCCCGCTTCCGGTTGCTTCGCAGACCGGCCGCTCCGGCCCCCGTCCCGGTCGCCATCATTCCTCCCCCGTCTCGCCTCTCCCGTACCGGCCCATCCCGGGGCGGAAACCGGCCCCCCGGGCGGCCGCCTCGCGCCGGGGCGGGCCGATGGGCCCGCCCCGGCGCCCCGAGGCTGGAAACGGTTTCGCCCTATGACGGGACATCTAGGGTGGGCATCGTCGCCTTGTAGTAGGGAATCTCCTTCTTGATCTTCGCCTTGCCGATCTTCTTGATGATCTTGCCCCACTCCTCCTGGGAGTCCTTCAGCGCCTGCTTGCCGGATTTGCGGCCAGCGTAGGCCTCCGAGAGGTTCTTGTCCACCGCCTCCTTGAACTCCTGGTAGCCGGTCACGTAGGGCGGCGGGGCCGTGACCTCGATGCTCTGCCGGATGGCCTTCATGCCCGCCTTCCCGCCGTACACCTTCTCCACCTCGGGGGCCGTCATGTGGGCGGGGTGCCAGGGGTCGTGGAAGGTGAAGGTCGGGTGGGCGACGACCTCGGTGCTGTTCTTCGTGGTGGTCATGTACAGCGCCCACATGGCCGCCTGCTTCTTCCGCGTGCTGAGCTTGTTCACGATCAGCCCCATCACCGGCGCCGAGAAGCTGCGGTGGATGAGCCTGCCGGAGAACCTCGAGCCCGGCGGAACCCCATAGAGCCACTTGCCCGTGGTGGGCGTCGGGGAGCCCTCGATGCGCGCCATGATCCCGTCCCAGTACTGGGCGGAGAATATCTTCCCTTCCACGATCCGGGGGATCATCTGCGGGGAGCCCCACGCCGCGGCCTCGGGATGGGATACATCCTTGCGGGCGAGGAAGGTTTCCACCGCGTATTCGGCCGCCGGAGTGGTCAGCGTGGGCTCGGCGTCGTCGCTGAAGGGGAAACCGCCCGCGCTGTAGAGGTACATCCAGTACCAGAAGCTGCTGTTCTCCTTGTCGCGCAGGCCGCCGAAGCCGTAGAGGTCCTTGTCCGGCCGGTGGAAGAACTTCATCATCTCGAGCTCGTCTTCCCATGTCACCGGCCACTTGAGGGGCTTGCCGTGCTTGTCGGCGAAGCGCTTCTGCTCGTCGGGGTTCTCGAACAGGTCCTTGCGGATGAACTGCGGGCAGACGTTCCCGTCCGTGGGCAGGGCGTAGGTCACGCCCTGGTACTTCATGAAGCTCGCGAAGTTCCCGACCATCTCGAGCTTGAAGCCCGCCTCCTTCATGTAGCCGTCGAGCGGCTCCAGCATCCCCGCCGCCACGAGGGAGGGGATCATCATCGTCTCGATGTGGAAGATGTCGAACTTGCCGGACCGGCTGATGGCCTCGGCCATCGCCCGCTGCGGGATCAGCAGGTTCGGAACGTCGTTCACCTGATCCATCGAGATCCCGGTGAGGTCCTTGAATTCGCCGTTCAGGCGCGGGTAGTTGCGCCAGTAGAGCGCCCACATCATGCCGTTCAGGGAGACGGGGCCCAACTTCTTGGCCGCGGCGACGATCCGGTCCTCCTCGGGCCCGGCCTCGGCCATCCCGCCGAAGCGGAGCACCCACGGGGCCGTGGCGGCTGTGGCCAAGGCTCCTTTCATGAACGTCCTGCGGGACAGGCGAGCTTTCTTCATGGCGGTATTCCTCCCCAGGAAGGAAAAGCGCGTTCTCGCACGGGGGCCCTTGGATCGCCCTCGAGCACCATGCTTTCTATGCAGTGCGTGCCATTCTGAAGGAAAACAATTGTCTCGTCAATGGTTTAAATTTCAGTAGCTTGGCCCGGCGGCCTCCGGACGTGCCCCTTTAGGCGCGATTCGGGCCGCGCCCCTACCTCTTCACCATGCCGAAGCTGAACCCGCGGACCAGGTGCTTCCGGATGAAGCAGCCGATGACGATGAGCGGGAGGGTGACCCCCACCGCGAGGGCCGCTTGGTAGCCGTAGACCCGGCCCTCGGTCGTGCCCTCGTACTTGCTGAGCTGGACGGGGAGGGTCACGACGTCCACCTTCGAGAGCATGAGCGCGAGCAGGTACTCGCTCCAGGTCAGGATCATGATGAACAGGAAAGTGGCCACCACGCCCGATCGGATGAGGGGGAAGATGATCTCCCAGATGGTGCGCCACCGGCTGGCCCCCAGGATCTCGGCCGCCTGCTCCATCTCGCGGGGGATCTCGTCGAGGAAGCTCTTCGTCATCCAGATGGAATAGGGGAGGGTGGTGACCACGTAGACGATGATGAGGCCGGTGAGGGTGTCGAGCAGGTGGAGCGCCGAGTAGTACAGGGTGAGGGGCGCGGCCACCACGATGGGCGGCACCATGCGGAGCATGAGGAGGTTGAACATCCTCCGCTCGGAGAGGATCTGGTAGCGGGAGACGCCGTAGGCGAGCAGGGTGCCGAAGGCCACCGAGAGGGTGGTGGAGACGAGCGAGAGCGCCAGGCTGTGCCAGAGGGCCTGGAGGGGCTTCTGCATGGTGAAGGCTTCCTGCGCGGTGATCTTGGCCTGCGTGCCCACCCAGACGACGCGGTAGTTGTCGAGGGTCCAGTTCGCCGACCAGTAGATGGGCGGCCAGGTGAACCACTCGTTGTAGGGCTTGAAGGAGGTGACGAGCATCCAGTAGATGGGAAAGCCCACGATGAGCAGGCTCGCCCC
>JBBTDR010000401.1:0-3794 GCA_038042665.1 Nitrospinota bacterium | reverse complement strand
GAGGGCGCCACCGTGGGCCTGCTGGATGCCGACATCTACGGCCCCAGCCAGCCCCTCATGCTGGGGGTGCAGGGCGAGAGGCCCCTCGCGGCGGACGACAACAAGATCTACCCCCTCAAGGCCCACGGGGTGAAGGTGATGTCCATGGGCTTCCTCGTGGGGGAGGACTCCCCCGTCATCTGGCGCGGCCCCATGGTGATGAAGGCCCTGGTCCAGTTCCTGGGCGACACCCTGTGGGGGGAGCTGGACTACCTGGTGCTGGACCTCCCGCCGGGCACGGGGGACGCCCAGCTCACCATCGTCCAGCAGGTGGCCCTCGCGGGCGCGGTGATCGTCACCACGCCCCAGGACATCGCCTTGCTGGACGCCCGCAAGGGCCTCCAGATGTTCCGCAAGACCGACGTGCCCATCCTGGGCATCATCGAGAACATGAGCTACTACCAGTGCCCCCAGTGCGGCCACCGCGAGGAGATCTTCGACTGCGGGGGCGGCCAGCGGGCGGCCGAGCGCTATGAAGTCCCCTTCCTGGGGGCCATCCCGCTGGACATCAAGATCCGCCTGGGGGGCGACCAGGGGGTGCCCATCGTGGCGGGGGAGCCGGGGAGCTCCGTCGCGCGCGCCTTCCGCGAGGCGGCCCGCAACGTGGCGCTCCAGGTGGCGATTCACAACTCCGCGGCCCCGTTCACGGTTCCCGAGCTCAAGATTATCGGTTAGAAGGGAAGGGGAGGCGCCCTGGCTGTTCGGAGGGCCGGTGCGCCCCCGCGCGCCTGGGTGCGGGCCGCGCCCGCGGCGAACGACAGGAGGAGCGGATGAGCGGCCAGGGACCCGTCGGCATCGCCTTCATCGGGCTGGGATGGTGGGGAGAGGTGCTGGCCGAGGCGGCCCTCGCCTCGAAGCAGGTCCGGGTGACGGGCGGCTTCGCCCGCACCCCGGCCAGCCGGGAGGCCTTCGCCCAAAAATTCGGGGGCCGCGCCTTCGGCTCCCTGGATGAGCTCCTGACGGACCCCGGGACCGAGGCCGTCGTCATCGCCAGCGCGAACAGCGTCCACCACGAGCAGGCCGTGGCGGCCGCCCGGGCCGGCAAGCACATCCACCTCGAGAAGCCCATGGCCCTCAACGTCACGGACGCCAAGGCCATCGACGCCGCCTGCCGGGAGGCGGGGGTGCGGCTCCACATGGGCCAAAACTTCCGCCGCTGGCCCATGTTCCGCAAGGCCAAGGAGATCCTTGAGAAGGGCGCCCTCGGCCTCGTGAGCCTGACCGTGGCCAACTTCGCGAACAACCACGGCCTCACCGCGGGCCCCCAGAGCATGCGCTGGAACACCGCCGAGAACCCGGGCGGCCCCCTCTACAGCTACACCATCCACGTGGGCGACACCCTGGAGTACCTCTTCGGGGAGGTGGCCGAGGTGAGCGCCGCCTGCGGCAAGGTGGGCGGGCCCTGCCCGAACGACGACGCGGCGGCGGCCGTCCTCCGCTTCAGGAGCGGGATGCTCGCCACCGTCTCCGGCAGCTACATCGCCCCCTTCAACTTCGTGTACGACATCCACGGGACCGAGGCCAACCTCAGCCTCTCGACCACGGCCATGCCCCGCCTCCAGCGCTCGGTCGGCAGGATGGGCGGGGTCGAGACCGAGACCCTCGACATTGGTTGCGACTTCGTCGAGGGACGGAACCGGGCCAACCGGGAGCAGTTCGTGGACTTCGCCCAGAGCATCCGCGGGGGCCGGGACCCCGAGGTGACCGGGCGGCACGGCATCCGCGCCCTCGCCATCATGCGGGCCATCCTCAAGAGCCACGCCGAGCGGCGGGCCGTCGCCGTGGACGAGGTTCTCGATCGCGACTGATCTCCGCCCGCAAGAATGGAAGAATGAAAGGAGCGCCGCGTGGGGAAAGTGATCTTGGTGGACCCCCTCTTTGGGAGCCCGCAGTGGAATGTGGGGAAGGACTGGCTGGGCGCCGAGAACGAGGTCGTCCGCCCCTCGGCCTACACCCCGGAGGCGATCCACCCCCTCCTGCCCGGGGCCGAGGGCATCCTGACCGTCTTCAAGCCGGTGACGGCCCCGATGATGGACGCCGCCCCCCGCCTCCGCGTGGTGGCCAAGCCGGGCGCGGGCGTGGACAACATCGACATGGCGGCGGCGACCCGGCGCGGGGTCATGGTGTGCAACGCCGAGGGCGTGCGGGGCCTCTCGGTGGCCGAGCACGCCTTCTTCATGATGCTCTACCTGGGCCGCCACGCCTGGATGCGGGACGATTGGAAGCCCTGGGAGCACACCTCCCACGTTCAGCTGGGGGGCAAGAGCCTCGGCATCGTGGGGCTGGGGGACATCGGCCGCCGGGCCGCCCGCATCGGGCACGGCTTCGGGATGAAGGTCCTCGTGAACACCCGCACCCCGGACCCCGCCTACGTCCCCGGCGTCGAGATGGAGTTCCTCTCCTTCGAGGCGCTGCTGCCCCGGGCCGATTTCCTCATCCTGTGCATGCCCCTCGTCCCCCAGACGAAGGGGATGATCCGGGCCGGGACCCTGGCCCGGATGAAGCGGACGGCCATCCTCATCAACGTCTCCCGCGGCCCGGCCGTGGCGACGGACGACCTGGCCGAGGCCATCCGCTCGGGCGCCATCGCCGGGGCGGGCCTGGACGTGACCGACCCCGAGCCGCTGCCGGACGGCCACCCGCTCCGCTCCTTCCCCAACGTCCTCATCACCCCGCACCACGCCTCGCGCACCCCGGAGTGCCAGCAGGCGGCCATGGACCGGACCGCCGAGAACCTGCGGCTCGCCCTGGCCGGGCGGCGCCCCGTCAACCTCGTCAACCCGGAGACGTTCCCCCCCCGGAGGGGCTGAAGCGGAGGCGGGCCCGCGGCCCGCGTGGAGGTGCCTTGCCTGCCGAGCTCGCAGCGGTCGTGCCGGCGTTCTTTTTCGCGCTGTCGAGCGTGATGACCCGCCGGGGGATGGAGGGGAGCAACCCCCAGACGGGCAGCCTGGTGGTCGTGGAGGTGAACTTCCTCTTCTTCACGGTCTCCTTGCTGGCCGTGAATTTCGCCGGGCTCGGCTTCTCGTGGTATTGGGTGGCGTTCCTGGCCGCCGGCGTGATCTCCCCCGCGCTCTCCCTCCTCCTGATGTTCCGCTCGATCGATCGGATCGGAGTCGCCCCCACCAGCTCGCTCTGCAACGTGCACGCCTTCTTCGGGGCCTTTTGTGCTTTCTTCGTCCTCGGGGAGCGCCCCTCGCCCGTCATCTGGCTGGGCATCCTGGTCGTGGTGGCGGGGGTGTACTTCCTCTCGGGCGGCGGGGCCGGCCGGGTGAAGCCCCGCGACATGGCGCTCCCGCTCGGCTCGGCCGCCTGCTTCGGCCTGGCCCACACCCTCCGCAAGCTGGGCTTCGGGGGGCATGAGCCTTTGCTGTTCGAGGCCTTCCTCCAGGGGCTCGCCGCGGCCATCGCGGCGCCCCTGCTGTTCCGCCTGGGCGGGGCCGCGCGGCCCCTCGCCCTCAACCGCGGCTCGCTGGGCCTCTTCGTCCTGGCGGGCCTGTCCCAAGCCGCCGCCCAGCTGAGCCTCCTCCACGCCCTGCGCCAGGGCATGGTGGCCGTGGTCTCCCCCGTGGTGTCCACGGGCCCCCTGTTCACCCTTCTTCTCGCGCCGATCTTTCTCCGGGGGAGGGAGAGGATCACCCCCCGCCTCATCGTGAGCATGGTGGCCATCGTGGCGGGGGTCGTCCTCGTGACTTCCACGCGGCGCTAGCGGTGCCTATGAAGATGGGCTGCCCTTCTCGCTTGGGCACCCGCGGCGG
>JBBTDR010000400.1:0-2228 GCA_038042665.1 Nitrospinota bacterium | reverse complement strand
ATTTTGCGTCCTAGAGTATCAATTCATGCCCGGTTCCCATCTTATCGTGCTAAATTTCTCGGGCCTGGGAGCAGGGCTAGAGACTTTTTCAACAGCCTGAGGGCCGCGCCGGTCCCCCCTGTGGCATAATCGCGGGATGAGACGCGCCCTTCTTCTCTCCGCCGTCCTTCTCCTCCTCCCGCTGGGGGGCTGCACCGCCCGCCAGGCGGTGGCCCGGGCCACGGGCACGGTGGTGGACGACTTCCTCGCCGCCATGAACGCCGAGGGGGACATCCCCCAGGCCCGCGGGGCGGCCGCCACCCTCTTCGTGATGATCGAGGGCCTCCTCCGGGCCGACCCCGCGAACGAGGACCTGCGCCGGGCCGCCGCCCAGGCCTACGGGAGCTACGCCTTCGCCTTCCTGGAGGAGCGGGAGCCCGCCCGGGCGCGCGAGTTCTACCGCCGGGGGCGGGACCACGGCGCGGCGGCCCTCAAGGCCAGGCCGGGTTTCGGGCGCGCCTTTGAGGGCGAGGCCGCCGCCCTCCGGGAGGCGCTCGCGGCGCTGAAGGAGGAAGACCTCCCCCTCCTCTTCTGGACGGCCTACTGCTGGAGCGGGTGGGTGAACCTGAGCCGCGGCGACCCCGACGCCCTGGCCGACCTCCCCCGCGCCGAGGCCATGATGGCCCGCGCCCTCGCCCTGGACCGGACGTTCCACCACGGGGGTCCCGACCTCTTCTTCGGGGTCTACTACGGGGGCCGTCCCCCCCTCCTGGGGGGGGACCCCGCGAAGGCCAAGAGCCACTTCGAGCGCGCCCTCGCCGCCACGGGGGGGCGCTTCCTCATGGCGAAGGTGCTCATGGCCCGCTTCCTGGCGGTGCAGACGCAGGACCGGGCGCTCTTCGAGAAGCTCCTGAAGGAAGTGGAAAGCGCGCCCGAGGGCCTGCTGCCCGACCAGGCCCTCGCCAACGCGCTCGCCCGGGAGCGCGCCCGGGCGCTCCTGAAGCAGGCGGAGGAGCTATTCTGAGGCGCTTGCGCCGAGTCCGCCTCCCGGCGGATGTTTCGTGGTGGAGAAGCCGCATGCGGAGTTTCCCATTTTCCTGTCATTCTGAGCGCCGAAGGCGCGAAGAATCTGCTTTTCAGAAGCAGATCCTTCGCTTCGCTCAGGATGACAAGGCAAACCTGCCTCGGCGTTTCCTCCTGGTCGCCGCAGCGCTGCTCTTCCTCCTCTGGGCCCCGCCCGCCCGCGCCGCCACCGAGATCAAGTTCGCCAGCCTCGCCCCCGAGGGCACGACCTGGATGGAGGTCATGCGCGCCCTGGACCAGGACGTGCGCCAGGCCACCGGCGGCGCGGTGCGCTTCCGCATCTACCCGGGCGGGGTCTCGGGGAACGAGAAGGACGTGGTGCGCAAGCTCCGGGTGGGCCAGCTCCACGCGGCGGGCTTCACCGGGGTGGGGCTGGGGGAGATCCTCCCCGCCGTGCGGCTCCTCGAGCTGCCCTTCCTCTTCCGCGACTACGCCGAGGTGGACAAGGTCCACCGCGAGCTGGCGCCCTGGTTCGAGAAGGCCTTCGGGGAGAAGGGCTACGTCCTCCTCGGCTGGTCGGAAGTCGGGTTCGCCCACTTCTTCTCCCAGGCCCCCGTGCGCAGCCGGGCCGGCCTCCTGCGCCAGAAAGTGTGGATGTGGGAGGGCGACCCACTCGCCCGGGCCTACTTCGAGGCCTTGGGGGTCCAGCCCATCCCCCTGAACGTGACCGACGTGCTCACCTCCCTCCAGACGGGGCTCATCGACACCGTCTACGCGAGCCCCCTCGGGGCGGTGGCCCTCCAGTGGTTCACCAAGGTGCGGTACATGAGCCCCGTCCCCATGGTGAACGTGACGGGGGCCATCGTGGTGAGGAAGGACGTCTTCCAGCGCCTCTCCCCCGCCCACCAGCGCGTCCTCCTGGAGAAGACGCGGGCGCGGATGGAGGAGCTCCAGCGCCTCACCCGGGCCGAGAACGAGCGCGCCGTCGAGGCCATGCGCAAGCGCGGCCTCGAGCTCGCCCCGGAGCCCTCCCCCGCCGAGATGGAGGAGCTCCGGCGCATCGGGCGCGAGGCCGAGCGGAAGCTGGCCGGCGCCCTCATCCCGCCCGACCTCCTCGCCCGCGCCCGCCAGGCGCTCGCCGCCCCCCGCTGAGATCATGCCAGCCATTCCGGGGGGCCTGCGCAGGCGCTGGGAGGCGTTCGACGCGGGCCTCGCCCGCGCCGAGG
>JBBTDR010000399.1:0-13940 GCA_038042665.1 Nitrospinota bacterium | reverse complement strand
GGCGGCGTCAAACCAAGCGGCTTCCTCCCGCGCCCCCTCAGGAGAACACCGCCACGCGGGACGGAGCGCGCTGGCGGATCGCCGCCCCCCTCCCGGCGCTCCCCCACAAAAACAGCGCTTTTCCCATCAATTCCCGTTAATAACCGCGACAACCTCCTTCCATCCTGAAAATCCGGCCGCGGAGCCGGCGGGGACCCTCTCCCGCACGGCGGCCGCGCGGCCCTCCGCCAGGGGGAAGGATAATCCCTCCGGGCCGATCCTCCGTTACATCAAATTCCGGCTGGTTCGGGCTCGGGGAAAAACGGCCAGGGGAGGGAGGGACCGCCGTCCAGGAGGCCCGTGCGGCCCCCTTTCTTTCTATCCGGCCGCCGGCCCGCCCCCCCGCAGCCGCGCGAGCAGCTCCTCGCCCAGCCCGGCGCACAGCTCCTCGACGCGGGCGACGGCCGGGGCGTCCAGGCCGTCGTAGTGGATGCCGCAGGCGAGGGCCACGTGGCGGTCGAGGGCGGCGGCCAGGCGCTCGGCCAGGGCGCGGCCGGGGCGCTCGTCCAGATGACCGGGGCGGTTCAGGACGCTCGAGGTGGCGGAGGTTTGGGAGGGGTCCCGCAGGCTGGGGCGGGGCGAGGCGAGGATGAGGGAGCCGATGTGGGGCCGGGTCCCCCCCGCGAGGGTGACCCAGAGATCCTCCCCCACCCAGCGGGCATGGGCCTCGATGGGGGCGCCCCGGAACTCGCGCTCGGCGCGGACAGGCTCCACGCCCCCCTCCTCACCGGGCGGTGGCGCGGCGCGGCTCGACTGAGCCCGCCGAAGTCCGCCACCCAAAAATCGGGGATTTTCGGGGTGCCCCTCACCCCCCCATGAACTGCCCCATGAGGAGGATGTGGTCGCCCGCCTTCACGGGGCTCGCGAGGGTGTGGTGGATGCCCAGGAGGGCGTCGTTGACGGCCACCTCGATGTGCTCGCCCAGCTCGCCCGAGCCGCGGTCCCAGAGGGCGTCGTCGAGGGCGGGGAAGCGGCCGCTCAGGCGCTTAAGGACGCTCCGCACGTCGTCGCCGGGGGAGGCCCCCACCTCGAAGGCCTTGCGCTCGTTGCCGTCCCCGCCCACGAAGGTGGTGGCCCAGGCGACGACCTCGACCTGGACGTGGAACCGCTCCCCCGTGGCCGCTCCGCTCAAGCCTTGGCTCCCGCCCCCCAGAGAGGCTCGATCACGTCCTCGAGCTCGAGGGCGCGCAGGGTTTCGGGGAGGGGCCGTCCCGTCTTCCGGTCGTAGCCCGTCGTCTCGTACCAGACGTCGAGCATCTTCTCCCAGTGGTCCAGGATGGACACCCCGGCGACGGGGCCGTCCGTGGGGGTGGAGGCGTAGCGCTTCGAGGGCCTCTCGAGCTCGGGCCCGATGCCGCAGCGCAGGTTGAAGGCGCGCAGGAGGGTGGCCGCCCGGCGGCCCATCCGGATCGCCTCGTCGCGCCGGATGTCCCAGCCGGTGGCCGCCTCGAGGGAGCGGCAGAGCAGGTCGATCGGCACCCGGGTGGTGAAGAGGCAGGCGCCGAGCGAGTCCTCGAAGTGGCGCCGGCCGCGCAGCGTGCCCACCTGCTTGGCGACGGCCACGGGGTCCTGGGGCGAGATGCGGGCCGGGAGGCCGGCCTCGGTCGGGAAGACCGACGGGCCGGTGTCGATGGTGCCGCTGCTGGCGGTGCAGGTGTCGAGCAGCTCCTCCCAGCGGGAGCGGTGGTCGTGGCCCCGCGGGGACTCGCCCTTCAGGGTGTAGATGGCGCACTCGGCGGCCTTGCCCCCGATCCTCTCGGAGGCGATCTTGACCCCCTCGGCGAGGAGATCCCCCATGCCCTCGCGCTTGCAGATCATCTGGATGAGGCGGCCGGCCCCTTCGACGTCCCCCCACTCGAGGCGGAAGCCGAGGTCCTTCTCCGAGATGTAGCCCTTCTGCTGGCACTCCATCACCCAGCCGCACAGCCAGCCGAACTCGTTCACGTCCAGGCAGGCGCGGTCGAGCTGGGTGTTGAGCCAGGCGACCTGCTGGGGGTCGGTGGCCCCGATGGCCCAACCGGCCCCGGCCCACCCCTCGTACTCGGGCTCGTCCACCAGCTGGCCCTTGTGGGGCCCCGAGCGGATGACCTGCATGTGGCAGTGGTGCATCCCGCAGGCGCTGCACTGATGGCCGCGGTGGTCGAAGCCCTCGCGCAGGCTCTTGGCCTCCCAGGGCTTGGTGTCCACCCCCTCGGGCCAGACGTTGGTGGTGTAGTTGCGGATGGGGAGCGCCCCCATCCCCTGGAGGTTCCGCACCCCGGGGAGGGTGCCGTAGAGGTAGAGGGAGCTCGTGGAGGGGTCGGTCTTCAGGCTGTGGGCCATCTCCTCGGAGGCGGCCATGAGGGCGTAGGGATGGGCGGCGGCGATGCCCTTCGAGCCCCGCTCGATGGCCACCGCCTTCACCTTCTTCTTGCCCATGACGGCGCCGCAGCCGTTCTTGCTGGCCACGTGGCCGTAGTCGCCCTGGATGGCGGCGAAGCGCACGAGGCTCTCCCCGGCGGGGCCGATGCTGTAGACGCTCAGCCGGTGGCCGTTGAGCCTGAGCTCGGCCTCGAGGGCCTGCTGGGTCTCCCAGGTGTCCTTCCCGAGGAGGAAGGAGGCGTCCCGGAGCTCCACCTGGTCGTCCCGGATGTGGAGGTAGACCCACTTGGGCGACTGGCCCTGGAAGACGATGGCGTCGTAGCCCGAGAGCTTGAGGTTCGCGCCGAAGAAACCGTTCGCCTGGGTGTTGGTGGCCCCGTTCGTCTGGGCCCCGCGCGTGACC
Organism: Nitrospinota bacterium; assembly: GCA_038042665.1. Classification (GTDB taxonomy): domain Bacteria; phylum UBA8248; class UBA8248; order UBA8248; family UBA8248; genus 2-12-FULL-69-37. The sequence continues at coordinate 11,137 of JBBTDR010000399.1, read as the reverse complement.
ACGGTGAGCCCGCCCGTCCCCCAGACCGGGAGCCCCGCCAGGGGCCCGGTGGCCATGACGAGCCGGTTGTCGGGATGATCCCAGGTCGCGTGGGGAGGCACCTCCTCCCAGAGGATCTTGGCCCCCAGGCCCGTTCCGCCGATCCACTTGCGGCGGTCCCCGCTGGTGAAGGGCTCGGCCCAGATGCGGCCGGTGGTGAGGTCCACGCGCAGGATGCGCCCCGCGTATGCGTAAAGGGTATCCGCCAAGGCTCCGCCTCCCGTGGCCATTATGCGTTCACCGTCACTTCCCGCTCCGGCACCGGGGGCCCGCCCAGCAGGGTCTGGGGCAGGAGCTCCTTCGCGGTGCCGGTGGCGAGGTAGGCCAGCCGGATGTCCTGGGGCCGGGCCTTCAGGCGCGCCTTCCACGCCGAGAGGTCCTTGCCCGTGTACACCAGGCCCTTGAGCATGCCCACGTCGTTCGTGGCCCAGACCTCGCGCGTGCGGCCGAGGAGGACGGCGCCCACGAGGCGCCCCCCCCGGAAGAGGAGCTTCCGGTAGGCGGGCCGGTCGGGGCGCAGGTCCGCCACGGCCTCGGCCTGGGCGTCGTCCCAGGCGCCGAAGCTGGCGATCTCGAGGTCGAGGACGCCCACGATGTTCATGAGGAGGCTGCCGGGGTAGGACACGCTGCGCCCCGCCATGTTGGCCCCCGCCACCCGGCCGTGCTGGGCGGCGGTGGGCTCGATGGCGTGGACGGCCTTGGCCCCGGTGACGAGGTCCGGGCCCTCGGCCGCGTCGCCGGCGGCGTAGATGTTGGAGACGCTCGAGCGCAGGCGGGCGTCCACCACCACCCCCGCCCTCACCTCGACGCCCGAGCCCTGGAGCCACTCCAGGTTGGGCCGGATGCCCGTGGCCATGATGACGAGGTCGGCCTCGACCGGGGGGCCGTCCTTCATCTTCACGACCTTGGCCCCGCCCTTGTCCTCGATGGCGGTCACCTGGACGCCGGGCTTCACCGCCACCCCGCGCTCCTCGAGCCAGCCCTGGACGATGCGGGCCGCGGCGGCGTCCACCATGCGGGGGAGGATGCGCGGGGCGATCTCCAGCACGGTGAGCTTGGCGCCCCGGGCGACGAGGGCGTTCAGGATGGTGAAGGCGATGAAGCCCGCCCCGATCATCGCCACGCGCGAGCCGGGCTTGACGCCCTCGGAGACGGCCCGGGCCTGGGGCAGGGTCCAGAAACTGTGGACGCCCTTCCCGTCCGCGCCCGGGATGGGGGGCCGCACGGGGGAGGAGCCGGTGGCGATGAGGAGGTCGTCGTAGGGCACCTCGTCCCCGTTGTCGAGGATGAGCTTGTTCTCCTTGGCGTCCACCTTCGCGGCCCGGCGGCCGATGCGGGTCTCCACCTTGAGGGCGGCCAGGCGGTGCGGGCCCGCGGTGATGACGTGGGTCTCGCCGATCTCCTGCCCGAGGTAGTAGGGGAGCACCATCCGGGAGTAGGGGGCCTCGGCCGAGACGAGGGTGATCCCGGACTCTCCCTTGTCGATCTCGCGGATGGAGGTGATGGCGTTCCAGCCCGCGGTGCCCCCGCCGACGATGACGTGACGCTTGGCGGCCATGGCTAGCGCACCCCCGCGAGGGCGCCGGGCTGGGCGCGCTCGGCGGCGAAGGAGACGAGCCAGTCCTCGGTCTCGGCCTCGGCGTAGAGGATGGCCTGGGTCGGGCAGACCACGGCGCAGGCGGGCTTGCCGCCGCACAGGTCGCACTTGAAGGCCTTGTGGACGTCCGGGTCGTAGAAGATGGTGCCGTAGGGGCAGGCGATGGTGCAGAGCTTGCAGCCCACGCAGGCGTCGTCCATCACGTCCTTCGCCCCGGCCGGGGAGATGCGGATGGCCTCGACAGGGCAGGCCGTCATGCACCAGGCTTCCGCGCACTGCGGGCAGGTGTAGGGGGCGTAGCTCGTGTGGCCCTCGAAGGCGGAGACGCGGATGACCGCTTTCGAGGGCTGGAAGGTGCCGGTCTGCTCGTAGGAGCAGGCGAGCTCGCACCGCAGGCAGCCGGTGCAGCGCTCGGGGATGATCTTGAGTACCCGCATCGAACCCTCCTCGATCGGCCATGGCCCGCGGGGCTGAGGCGTCCGCGAGAATTTTCACGGGGGAACACCCGGAGATGCCGGTCAATGGGGACAGTTTCGCAGAGGCGGGTGGAGCCGGTCAAACTCCGGGCCGGCCCCGCCGCTCCCTCCCGCTCAGTCCTTCCCCTCCTCCTCTTGCAGGATCTCGGGCCGCGGGATGCCCCGCCGCTCCAGGACGGGGATGAGCTTCTTCGGGTCGGCCCGGGACACCCGGACGGTGTAGTTCACCTGGTTCGCGGGGTCGGCGGGGTCCGGGTCGCTCACCACGGAGAGCACCTCGGCCCCCTGGTCCTCCAGCATCTTGAGGAGGCCGACGATGCCTCCCTCCCCGCCCGTGCGGCTGGTCTTGACGGAGAAGCGGAGGGAGCCCCGCCGCTTGCCCACGGCGTCCAGGAAGCCGCCCAGCACGTCCCCGCGGCTGATGACGCCCACGAGCCAGCCGTCCTCCACCACGGGAAGGCCGCCCACCTTCTTCGACCGCAGGAGGTCAGCCGCCTGCTCGAGGGAGGCCCCGGGGGAGACGGTGATGGGATTCTTAGTCATGATGTCCTTCACCCGGCGCACCATCAAGAGGTCGAAGCGGTCCTTCAGCCCCTTGGGCACGTCCGGCGGGAGAAGGAAGCTGCGGATGTCGCGGTCCGTCACGATGCCGGCCAGGCGGCCCTCCTCCACCACGGGCAGACGGCGGAAGCCGCCCCCACGCATCATCTCCTGGGCGTCGTAGACGAGGGTCTCGGGCGCGCAGGTGACGGGGTTCTTCGTCATCCGGTCGGCCACCCGGAGGATGCCCCGCCCGGGCTCGTACTGGGCGGCCAGGGCGGCGTTCCAGCCGTCCGCGTGGGTGCGCTCGCCGGCCGGCGCCCGCCGGGTGGAGCCGTACTTCGCCTTGGGGTGGCCGATGGGGACGAGGCAGGTGGTGCGCACGTAGGCCGGGATGCCCAGGATGCGCTTCACCTCGTCCTCGTAGCGGCTGTGGAGGGTGGTGAGCACCCCCCCCAGGCCCCGGGCCCGGGCGGTGAGGAGCATGTTCTGCACCGCCGGGAAAATGGAGCCGTAGATGCTGTTCAGGGCGAGGATGGAGGGGGACTGCGGGTCGTCCCCGAAGGAGAGCACCCGCATGTCCAGGCAGGGGATGATGAGGACGGGCACCCGGTCGAGGTTGGCCGCGAAGTGATCCCCCGCCGGGTTCCTCTTCCAGCGATCGAGGGTGGCCCGGGCCTCGGGGCGGGACTTCGCCAGCTCGGCCACCTTCTCCTTGTAGGCGAGCCAGGAGCGGTTGTAGAACTCGCGCACCCGGGCCTTCAGGTCCGGGTCGCGCAGCACGATGAAGTGCCAGGGCTGGCGGTTTCCCCCGCTGGGGGCGCGGACGGCGGCGTCCAGGATGGCCTGGACGTCCTCCTCCGAGACCGGCTGATCGGTGAACTCGCGGATCGCCCGCTGGGTATGGATCGCCTCGTGCAGCGGCATCTCGCTCATGCCTGGACCCCTCGACGTGAAATGCCCGGCCAACCCGGCCCGATTGTATCAAGCCCCCCGCCCGGCCACCAACGGCCTCCCCCCCCGGCCGCCTACTTCCCCAGGGTGACCAGGATGGCCCCGGCCACCACGACGAGGGTGGAGACGACCACCCGGCGGGTGACGACTTCCCGCCCCCGGAGGAAGAACACCGAGAGCAGGAGGACGAAGATGGGGCTCATCCGGATGAGGGGAGAGATGACGGCCAGGGAGCCGTCCCGCAGGGCGGTCCAGTAGTTGATGGCCGAGCCGACCGCCAGGGCCCCAGCGGGGAAGGACACCAGGATCATCCTCGCGTCCCAGCGGAAACGCTGGATGTCGGGCATGAACCGCGAGGAGGAGATGAGGCAGATGTTCGCCACGCAGATGGCCACCAGGATCCCCATCCAGGGGGCGTTCATCGCCAGCAGCCCCGCCTTGCGCAGGTAGGGCGTCACGGAGAAAGCCGCCATGGCCATGAGGGCGAAGGTGTACTTGCCCAGGGGGCGGCGCTGGCCTCCCCCCTCGCTCGTGAGCAGGATCATCCCACCCACCACCATCCCCACCCCCAGCCAGACGGCCGGGCCGGGGCGCTCCCCCAGGAGGATCATCCCGGTGATCACCGCGCCGATGGGCGAGGCGGCGACCAGGGCATTCGTCCGGCTCACCCCCACCTCCAGGTTCGAGCGGTAGGAGGAGTAGCGCGCCATGCCGTTCCCCACCACCCCGACGCCGAGGAACATCAAGAAGGCGCGCAGCGGATCGCCCGCATAGGAATCGACCCAGGGGGAGAGCAAGACCGCGAAGATGCCCATCCAGGTGTTCACCCAGAAGGTAGCCGTGAGGGCCGAGTTCCGGTCCATCAGCCGCCGGACCGCGATCTGATTGCAGGCGAAGAAGAAGCTCCCGAGGACGGCCCGGACCTCGGCGGGTGGAATCGGGAACTCGCCCATCGGGCCTCCTGGGGAAACGCGCGGAAGGCGGCGATTATGGCACGGGCACTCCCCCCCCGCCATCGGAAGGGCTATACAGCAGTGGGTCAGTTTGCGGAACGGGCAGCGGATGTCATTCCGAGGGAGCGCAGCGACCGAGGAATCTACGAGCGCGGCGGCTCACGAAGATTCCTCGCTACGCTCGGAATGACAGCGGAACTGCCAAATTGACCCATTACCGGATATACTCCACGAGCGGCGAACCCCTTACAACCCCCAGGAGACCCACCGGCATGGCGGACGACCTCTCCACCCCGGCGCGCCAGCTCTTCCCCGGCTACCCCTCCCTCCCCGGGATGTACGCCCGCGAGGTTGAGGGCCTCACCGAGGCCCAGCTCGACCGGGCCCGGCCGGAGAAGAGCTGGGGCAAGTGGTCCATCCGCCGGCAGGTGAGCCACATGGCCTACGTGAACTACCGCTGGTTCCTCGGCAATTGGGGGCCGATCCTCTTCGGCCAGCGCCCTCCGCGCGACATGAGCCTGGCCGACACCGGGGGCGCGGACCGGATGCTGGACCCAAAGCGCTTCCGCGGCCTCCCGATCCTTCTCGGCCGGCTGAAGGACGGCTGCGATCTCGCGTGGGAGATTTTGGGCGGAGAGACCCTGGGCAGCCTTCGAGAGAAGGTCTATTCCCGACGCTTCGTCCCGGGCCAGCCGTGGCCCTCGGGGGACAGCCCCCGGGCCTGGCTGGAGAACACCATGCTCAAGGCCCACCCGCGCGGGGTCTGGATCGACCCGAAGGACCCGGGCCTCGTCCACTACGACCTGGAGTGCACCTTCCGCCACGTCCTCTGGGAGGGCTACGCCCACCTGCGCACCATCCAGGCCCACAAGCGGGAAGAGGGGCTGAAGATCGAGGTGCCGCTGGATCCGGGGGTGGGATATCTGAAGGTGCTGAGGTGGGAGTGAGGGACGCTCAGGCCTCCTCGATCTCCCGCCGCCTCTGGACGTGGGGAGGGGGGGCGTAGCGCGCCATCGCCTCCAGCAGGGCGGCGGGCCCGGCCTCGGCGCGGAAGATCTCGAGGTTCTCGGGCTGAACGAAGCCCTCCGCCGAGGCGTGGCGCAGGAAGGCGAGCAGGCCCTCGAAGTAGCCCCCCGCGTTCAGGAGGCCGACCGGCTTGGCGTGATAGCCAAGCTGGGCCCAGGTGATCATCTCCATCGTCTCCTCGATGGTGCCGAGCCCGCCGGGCAGGGCGATGAAGCCGTCCGCGAGCCGGGCCATCAGGGCCTTGCGGGCGTGCATGGATTTCACGATGCGCAGCTCGGTCACCCCCTCGTGGGGGGGCTCGATGTCCATCAGGCTATCCGGGATGACGCCGATGACCTTCCCGCCCGCCGAGAGGGCGGCGTCCGCCACCGCCCCCATGAGGCCGTTGCGCCCGGCCCCGTAGACGAGCCCGATGCCCTTGCCCGCGAGCAACTGGCCCAAGGCCGCCGCGGCCTCCCGGTAGAGGGGGGCCCCGCCCGCCTTCGAGCCCGCGAAGACGCATACCCGCTTCAAGGAAACCCTCCCGGCGTGCCATCCGCGCGCCTCTCGATTACAATACCGGACGCACCGGCGAGAAGAAACCATCCGCGGCCCGGGGGCCCCCGCGGGAGCTCCGCCGGCGGGCCGCGCCGCGCCAAAGCGCAGGAGGACCTCCGTGCCAGGCCCGCTCGAGGGGATGAGGGTGCTCGACCTGACCCGCCTGGTCTCGGGCGGCCTCTTCGGCATGCTCCTGGCCGACGCCGGGGCCGAGGTGGCCAAGGTGGAGGTCCCGGGGCGGGGGGACACCCTGCGGGCCTGGAGCCCCGCGTGGTGGAAGGTCTACGGGCGGGGCAAGAAGTCCGTGACCCTCGACCTCGGCCGCCCCGAGGGGCAGGAGGTGCTGCGCGCCCTGGCCGCGAGGGCGGACCTCCTGGCGGAGAACTTCTTCGCCGGCAAGCTCGAGTCCTGGGGGCTCTCCCCCGAGGCGCTCCTCGCCCTCAACCCCCGCCTCGTCATCCTGCGCATCTCCGGCTGGGGGCAGGCGGGCCCCTACCGGGAGCGCCCCGGCTTCGGCACCATGGTGGAGGGAATGACCGGCTTCGCCGCCATGAACGGCTTCCCGGACCAGCCCCCCCTGCTCCCCCCGTTCCCCCTCGCCGACATGACGGCCGCCCTCTACGGGGTGGCCGCCGCCATGTTCGCCTTATACAAGCGGGACGCGCGGGGCGGGGGCGCGGGCCAGGTCATCGACCTCGCCCTCCACGAGCCCCTCTTCAGCATCCTGGGGCCCCTCGCGGCGGACTTCCTCCTCCACGGCCAGAAGCGGCCCCGCACCGGGAACCGCTCCCTCACCTCCGCCCCCCGCAACTGCTACCCCACCCGGGACGGCCGCTGGGTCGCCGTCTCGGCCTCCACCCAGCCCATGGCCGAGCGGATCTTCCGCGCCATCGGGCGCGCGGACCTGATCGCGGACCCGCGCTTCGCCGACAACGCGGCCCGCCTCGCCCACGTGGAGGCGCTGGACGCCCTCCTCGCCGGGGAGATCGCAGCGCGCACCTGCGAGGAGAACCTGCGGCGCTTCGAGGCGGGAGGGGTGACGGCCAGCCCCATCTACGACATCGAGGACGTCCTGGCCGACCCCCACTTCCAGGCCCGCGGGCTCATCCGCCACGTGCCGGACCCGGACTTCGGCTCGGTCCCCATGCACGGGGCCTTCCCCCGGATGTCGGCCACCCCGCTCGACATCCGCTGGGCGGGCCCGGCCCTGGGGGCCCACACCGAGGAGGTGCTCGCCGCGTGGGCGGGGCTTCCTCCCGAACGCATCTCCCAGCTCCGCCGGCTGAAGGTGGTCTGAGGGGCAGGGCGGCGCCGGTTCGGATATAATCCGCTCACACCGAAGCGCTGGAGAGAGGCCTCGGCCCGCGCCCGCGGGGAGCCTCATACGCATCCGCCGGGAGGAAATCCCATGAATCCGGCCGCCCAAGCCGTCAAGACGGGGAAGACCCGGGTCGCGCCCGTGACCGTCATCCGCTTCGCCGAGCTGGTGCCCAACTGGGGCATCCACCCCCTGAACCACAAGGAAGGCTGGCAGCGCGCCTCGGTCCGCTACATCGGGGGCCCGCCGGGGGCGGAGCACCCCGCGCCGCTCCCGGGCTGGGACTTCGCCAACGGGGTGGTGATGGCCCCGCCCGGCAACGGCGAGCCCCTCCACGATCACCACTGCGAGGAGTGCTTCATGGTCTGGGAGGGGAGCTTCGAGGTCGGCTGGGAGGACATCACGACCCGCCAGCGCCGGAGCGTCACCCTGGGGAAGTACGACGTCGTCCGCTTCCCGCCGGGCGTCATGCGGGGCTACCGCAACGCGGGCCAGGAGAACGGGTTCCTCTACTTCATCCACGGGGCCGGGGAGTACCAGCCCCCGGTCTTCCACGAGAGCCTCCGCGCCCACCTCCCGCCGGGCGCCCGCTTCGAGCCCTACGTCCTAGAGCCCGCCTACGACCCGGCCACCCAGGTGGTGCGCTACGGCGACTGCCCGATGAACTGGAACCTCTACCACGAGGCCAAGCTGCCCGAGGGCCAGCGCGGCATCCGCCGCTTCGTGGGCCGGGTCTCGGGCGAGCGCGAGGGCGAGGGGCCGCCCCCCTCCCTCCCCGACGGCGAGGTGGCCTTCGTCATCAACGAGAACCGCTACGGCTCGGGGGCGCCGCTGCACGATCACCCCTGCGAGGAGATCTTCATCCCCCTCGAGGGCCGCTGGGCGGTGCACTGGCTGGGCCCCCAGGGGGAGCGCCACCAGGCCCTCCTGGAGCCCTGGGACGCCTGCTGGGTCCCCGCCGGGGTGCAGCGGGGCTTCCGCAACGCCGGGCGCGGGTGGGGCAAGCTCCACGTCGTCCAGGGGCAGCCGGACAGCCCGCCTCCGGAGTACCACCAGGACTACTCCGCCCTGCGGAGGTGAGGGCGTATTGCAATACGCCCCTACGGACGTGAGAGGCGCTCGGCAGCCGGCCTCTAGCCCCGGGCGAAGAGGACAACCGCCAGGGCCGCGAAGAGGACGCCCGCCCCCTTGCGCGGGGTCATGCGCTCCCCCAGGAAGGCGACCGCCAGCAGGCCCGTCAGGACGAAGCTCAGCTGGGCGATGGGGGCCACCACCACGGCCTCGCCGTGGGTGAAGGCCACCGCGAGGGCGACGTAGCTCGAGGAGGTGAGCACCCCGCACGCGAGGGGCACCCACATCGCCGGCCCCGGGCGGGGGAGCGGATCTCCCCGCCAGATCGCGAAGGGCACGGCGGCGAGGGTGACCCCCATCCCCTGGGCCACGGTGATCGCCGCGGGCGGGGCGCCCGCGCGCAGCGCCAGCTTGTAGAACAGCCCAATGACGCCAAAGAGGCACATGGCCGAGAGGGCCAGGAGGAGGGAACGGCGGCCCCCCCCTGCGGCGAGCACCCCGCTTCCTCCCGCGAGGACGGCCAGCGCCGCCAGCACGAGGGCGGCGCCCTTGGTCCAGGTCAGGCTCTCCCCCAGCAGGGAGACCGTGAGCGCCGCCGTCACCGCGAAGTTGAGCCGCACGATGGGGACGAGGGCCACGGCCTCCCCCCGCCGCATGGCCACCAGCAGGAACAGAAACGCGGTGAAGGCCAGGAAACCGTTCAGCGCCCCGTAGAGGAGCCCGGGGGACCAGGCGAGGTCCCCCCGCCACCAGGCCAGGGCCAGGGCGTTGGGCACGTAGGCGAAATTCTGGAGGAGCATGAACGGCCCCCCCCGGAGGTCCCAGCGCTGGCCCCACTTGTAGAGGAAATCGTTGAGACCGAGGAGTCCCAGGGAAAGGAGCGCGAAAGCTATCTCGGGGGGCACAAAACCCTCCTCCCGGCACGGGCCAACGCCCGCCGGGCCTCGCCCAGGAAAGGAAGGGAGAAGTGTTGCCAGCCGGAGGCCAGGCCTAGGAGCCCGCGATGGAACTCTTCAGCTCCTTGCCCGGCGTGAACTTCGGGACGGCCTTGGCCGCGATCTGGATGGTCTCGCCGGTCTTGGGGTTCCGTCCCGTGCGGGCCTTCGACTCACGCACCGCAAAGGTGCCGAAGCCGGAGATCACGACCCGTTCCCGGGACTTTAGCGCGCCCGTGATCCCATCGAGCATGGTGTTGAACATCTGCTCGGCTTTCGACCGGGGGATCTCTCCTGCCGCCGCCATTGACGCAACGAGATCGCTCTTGGTCAAGGTGAACACTCCTTTGGGCAGTGGTTTCTAAATATAATGGAAAAATGATACGTTCCGCTCTCCGGGCCTGTCAATGCCCGATTTTCAAGGAAAATCCCGTGAGGAGCGCCCCTTGGGCCGCGAATACCCCCTCCGCCCCATCGTCGGGGTGGGGGCCATCATCCTGAACGGGGAGGACGTGCTGGTGGTCCGCCGGGGGCGGCCCCCCCGTGAGGGATACTGGAGCGTGCCCGGCGGGGCGGTCAAGCTGGGGGAGACTCTTGAGGAAGCCTGTCAGCGAGAAGTAATTGAAGAGACGGGACTTACGGTCGAACTCCTGGCCCGCTGCGCCGTCCTGGACCGGGTCACCCGGGACGAGTGGGCTCGGGTGCGGTTCCACTATGTCCTCGTGGATTACCTCTGCCGCCCGGTCGGGGGCTCCCTCCGGGCCGGGGGGGACATCTCCGAGGCCAAGTGGCACCCCCTGGACACCCTCCCCCAACTCCAGCCCATGACCCCGGGCACGGCGGAGGTCATCCTCGAGGCCGCCGCGGGCCACCGGCGGGGCGCCCCGGCCGGGTAATCCCCGCCCCCGGGCCCCTTTCCCTCCTCCCCGGCCCCCGGCCCTGGCTCCCGCCCCGCTTTTTGACAGCCCCCGCCGGATCACGCAGAATCGCCCCGTCCCGCATCCCGGGCGCCCTTCACCCCCCCCCAGCGACCGAGGAACCGCCTTGGCCGGCAAACCCCAGCCCAATCTCCTGCGCCGCCTCAAGGCCCTCGGCTTGACCGAGGACGACCTGAAGTCCCTGGCCGAGCTCCTCGAGCAGGGCGCCACCCCGGCGGACCTCGCCGCCCACATCCAGCGCGCCGAGGAGAGCAGCCGCCTCAAGACCCTCTTCCTCCAGCTGGTGAGCCGGGAGCTGGGGGGGCCCGCCGAGGAGCTGCGCAAGCAGGTGGAGGAGATGACCCAGGAGCCCGACCCCTGGAAGCTGCGGGAGGGGCTCAAGGAGCTGCTGGAGACCGTCCACCACCTCCACCGCACCGTGCGGAACCTCATCGACACCGCCACCATCGAGGCCGGGGCCGTCCAGCTCCGCCAGGAGAGCGTGGACCTCGCCTCGCTCGTGAGCGGCCTGATCAGCCGCCGCCTCCAGCGGCTGCGCGGCTACCGCATCCAGCCCGAGATGCCCTCGGGCGCGCTGCGCGCCCGGCTGGACCGGGAGCGCATCACCCTCCTCGTGGACGACCTGCTCGACGCCGCCATCCACCTCTCCCCCGAGGGCGGGACCATCCTGGTGCGCCTGGCGCGCGAGGGGGGCGAGGTCCGCCTCGCCGCCGAGAACCGTTCGGCCGACCTGCCCGAGGGCCGCCTGGGCTC
>JBBTDR010000398.1:3227-16487 GCA_038042665.1 Nitrospinota bacterium | reverse complement strand
TGACATGCCACGGGACGGCGCCGCCTCAAATTCAACTAAAGATGGGATTGACTCCATCCTCCAGGGCGGGCGGAGGCCCTTACCTCAAATTCAGGCTGGTTCGGGCTCGCGAAAAAAAGGCCGCCCCCCGGCGCGGGGAGCGAAAAGGCGGACACGTCTTGTCTCCCGTAGGGGCGAATCTTGCATTCGCCCCACCACGAGACCGAACCGGGGCGAACACGAGGTTCGCCCCTGCGGACAGGCGAGCCTGCCTCCCGCGGACGCAATAGGCCCTCATCGGCCGGGAGCGCCGGCGGCGAATTCTGGCTGGTGGGGGATCCCGGCGGATCGCCCTACTTGCAGGGCAGGAAGCGGACGGCGGTCTCCATCTCCTCCAGGACGCGGGCGAGGGCGGCGAGGGCCTCGTCCACGTCCGCCTCGGAGGTGGCGCGGGAGAGGCTGAGGCGCACCGCGCAGTGGGCCTCCTCCTCGGAGCGGCCCATGGCGAGGAGGACATGGGTGGGCTCGGGGGAGCCCGACTTGCAGGCGGAGCCCGAGGAGAGGGCCACCCCGTGCTGGTCGAGGGCGATGACGAGGGACTCCCCCCGCAGGCCCGGCAGCGTCATGTTCAGGGTGTTGGGGAGGCGGCTCTCGGGGTGGCCGTTCAGCCGGGCCCCGGGGACGAGCCGGCGGACCCCCGCCTCGAGCCGGTCCCTGAGCCGCCGCACCTCCGCGGCCCCCGCGAGCCGCCCCAGCGCCAGCTCGGCCGCCTTCCCCATGCCCACGAGCTGGGGCACGTTCTCGGTCCCCGCCCTCACGCCGCCCTCCTGCTGCCCGCCGTGGATGAGGGGCTCGATCTCCACCCCCTTGCGCACGTAGAGCGCGCCCGCCCCCTTGGGGCCGTGGAACTTGTGGGCGGCGAGGCTCAGGAGGTCCACCCCCAGCGCCTCGGCGTCCACGGGGATCTTCCCCACGGCCTGGACCGCGTCGGTGTGGAAGAGGGCGCCGCCCGCGCGCGCCGCATCGCACAGCCCGCGGATGGGGAGGATGGTGCCCACCTCGTTGTTCGCCATCATCACGGAGACGAGGATCGTCCCCTCCCGCACGGCCCCGCGAAGCCGGGCCGGGTCCAGCCATCCCTCCCGGTCCACGTCGAGATAGGTGACCTCAAAGCCCGTCCTTTCGAGAAACCGGCAAGCGCCCAGGACCGAGGGGTGCTCGATCCGGGTGGTCACGATGTGGTTCCCCCGCTCCCGCCGGGCGAAGGCGGCGCCCTTGAGGGCCAGGTTGTTCGACTCCGAGCCGCTCCCCGTGAAGACGATCCGGCGGGGGTTCGTCCCGAGCAGGGCGGCCACCTGGCGGCGCGCGGCGCTCACCGCCTCGCGCGCCCGGCGCCCCGCGCCGTGGAGGCTCGAGGGGTTGCCGCAGCCCTCCCCCAGGTAGGGGAGCATGGCCTCCCGGACGGCATCGTCCACCCGGGTGGTGGCGTTGTTGTCGAGGTAGATGCGGCGGGCGGGGGCCTCCGCCGCCTTCACCTGCGGCGCCTCGCGGGACGGGGAGGGTCTCCCGTTCCGCGGGGGGCGGGCGGCCTTCCCCCGGACCTTCGCCACCTCGCACAGGAGGGCCTTGAAGACGGGGAAGCCCGAGATCTCGTCGCAGCGGGCCAGCGAGGTGAGCTCGTTCACGTTGGACCCGCGCCAGGCCTTGGGGCCGACGGGGGTGCCGCCGCCGAAGTTGCACTCAACCGCCCCCCGCACGATGTCCTCGGTCACCCGGGCCCGGAAGCGCACCGCCCCGCGCGGGGTGCGGACCTCCACGAGGTCCCCCGTGCGGACGCCGCGCGGGGCGGCGTCCTCCGGGTGGAGCTCGGCCACGGGCTCGGGGTTCTCCCGCACCAGGCCCGGGATGCCGTGGTGCTGGGAGCGGAAGTCCGTCTGGAGGCGGGCGCCCGAGTTGAAGACGAGGGGGAACTCCTTCGCCAGGGCTGGGTTGCCGATGGGGCCCTCGGCGGGCTCGGTGTACTTGGGGAGGGGCTCGTGGCCGTGCTCTTCGAGGAGGGTGGAGTGGATCTCGAACTTCCCGGTGGGGGTGTCGAAGCCGGGGCGGCCGTCGGCGCGCAGGCTCCCCTTGCGCCACTTCTGGTACTCCAGCATCGGCGCGGGGATGCGCACCATCCCCCCCGCCTCCCGCACCTGCTCCAGGGTGAAGCCCGAGCCCTCCAGGGCGAAGCGCAGGAGGGCCTCCTCGCTCTGGGGGTACTGCTCCCCGTAGCCCAGCCGCCGGGCCAGCTCGGCCATGATCAGGTAGTCGTTCCGCGCCTCGCCCACCGGCTCGATGAGCCGCTCCCGCAGCCGGAAGATGGGGCCGTAGACCATGTAGGAGCCGATCTCGAACATGGTGGTGGCCGGGAGGACGATGTCGGCGTAGGCGGCGTCGGCGGTGAGCTGGCGGTCGATGGTGACGAGGAAGTCCAGCCGGGCGAGGGTCTCCCGCCAGAGGGAAGTCTCCGGCCAGGACGTCAGGAGAGAAGCCCCCTGCACGATGAGGGCGCGGATGGGGTAGGGGTCGCCCTTCCGAACGGCGTCCACCAGCGCGCTCGCGTGGCACTCCCTGCGGTAGCGGGTATAGACCGGGAAGCGGCGGCGGCCGGCGGCGAGGGCGGGGTCGGGGTTCGCGACGTTCGAGGAGCGGTTGATCGGGAAGTGGCTCCCCCGCATGGCGAGGACGAGGCCGCCCGGCACGTCGAGCTGGCCGGCGAGCGCCCAGGCCGCGAGGACGGCCCGGATGGCCTGGACCCCGCTGTCCGAGTATTCGAGGCCCGTGTACATGACCGGGGCGCACCCGGCGGCGGCGCACATCCGCCGCGCCAGCCAGCGGATGGTCTCGGCGGGCACCCCGGTGACCGCCTCCGCCGCCTCGGGCCGGAAGTGCTGGACGTAGCTCCGCAGCTCCGGGAAGCCGTGGGTCCAGTTGAGGGCGAAGCCCTCGTCGTGGATCTCCTCCTCGATCATCACCTGGATGAGGCTGAGGGCCAGGGCGCCGTCCGTGCCGGGGCGGATCGGGATCCACCGGGCGCCGGTGCGGGCGGCGGTCTCGCTGCGGCGGGGGTCGATCACCACGATCTCGGCCCCGCGCTGGGCCGCGGCGAGGAGGCGGTGCATGTCCAGCGGCGGGGAGTCGGTGGCCGGGTTGGCGCCCCAGACGACCACCATCCCGGCGTGCTCGATCTCGCTGAACATGTTGATGAGCATCCGCCCCATGGTGACGTGGGGGGCGATCATGGCGAAGGAGACGTAGCACAGCGCCCCCACGCCCATGGTGTTGGGGGACCCGTAGCGGAACAGGACGTTCGAGGCGGAGGAGACGGCGGCGCCCTTGGGCTGGAACATGTCGCAGAGCGAGAGCTCGAAGGACCCCCGGCCCGTGTAGATGGCGGCGGCCTCGGGGCCGGACTCCTCCCGGATGCGCAGAAGCCGGTTCACGATCTCGCCGTAGGCTTCGTCCCAGGAGATCCGCTCGAAGCGGAAGGCGCCCTTGGGACCCACCCGCCGCATCGGATGGCGCAGCCGGTGGCGCGAGTAGGCGATCTCGGGGGCGTGCTGGCCGCGGCGGCAGAGCATCCCGAGGGGATGGGTGGCGTCGGCCCGGATGTCCACGAGCCTGCCCCCCCGGAGCCCCGCCTCCACCCAGCAGCCGGCCGGGCAGATGCCGCAGATGCCGCGCCGCCATTCGATCGCTTGCGCCCGGCTGCCCTTGCGCTTGGCCCGCGCGCGCCGGGCCGCCGCTGTCACCCCCAAGGCCGGCCCTCCCCCCCGCAAGATTCAGCCCCTCCGGCCCATTTTATTCCAAAAAGAACCCCCGCGCCCTTCGGCGCGGGGGTGGCCCCGGAAAGACAGGCGCCCGCAGGGGCGCACGGCCGCGCGCGCCTACTTCCCGCTCTTCTCCAAGAGATGCCTCAGCACGTACTGGAGGATGCCCCCGTGCTGGTAGTAGTGCGCCTCGTTCGGGGTGTCGATGCGCACCAGGGCCTCGAAGGTGACGGGCGGGCCGGAGGCGGGACGGGCCGTCACCTTGACCGCCTTGGCCTCCCCTCCCTTGAGGCCTTCGATGTCATAGACCTCCTCCCCCGTGAGGCCCAGCTTCTCGGCGTTCTCGCCCGGGCGGAACTGGAGGGGCAGCACCCCCATGCCGATGAGGTTCGAGCGGTGGATGCGCTCGTAGCTCTCGGCGATGGCGGCCTTGATGCCGAGGAGATGGGGCCCCTTGGCGGCCCAGTCGCGCGAGGAGCCCGAGCCGTACTCCTTCCCGCCGATGACGACGAGGGGGACCTTCTCCTCCTGGTAGCGCATGGAGGCGTCGTAGATGGTCATCACCTCGCCCGAGGGCAGGTGGCGCGACCAGCCGCCCTCGGTGCCGGGGGCGATCCGGTTGCGCAGGCGCACGTTGGCGAAGGTGCCGCGCACCATCACCTCGTGGTTCCCCCGGCGGGAACCGTAGCTGTTGAAGTCGCGCTGGGTCACGTCGTTCATGACGAGGTACTTGCCCGCGGGGCCGTCCGCCCGGATGGAGCCGGCGGGGGAGATGTGGTCGGTGGTGATGCTGTCCACGAGCATGGCGAGCACCCGTGCGCCCTTGACGTCGCCGACCGGGTCCGGGTGGCGCTTCATGCCCTCGAAGTAAGGGGCCTTCCGGACGTAGGTGGAGTGCTCCTGCCAGTCGAAGAGGTCGCCCTTGGGGGTGGGGATGGCCATCCACCGGAGGTCGCCCTTGAAGACGTCGGAGTAGCTCTTGCGGAACATGTCGGCCTTCACGTTCTGGAGCATCACCTCCTGAAGCTCCTTCTGGCTGGGCCAGATGTCCTTCAAGTAGACGGGCTTGCCGTCCTTGCCCGTGCCGAGAGGCTCCTTGGTGAGGTCGATGTCCATACGGCCGGCCAGGGCGTAGGCGACCACGAGGGGGGGCGAGGCGAGGAAGTTCATCTTCACCTCGGCGTGGACGCGGCCCTCGAAGTTGCGGTTGCCCGAGAGCACCGCGGCCACCACGAGGTCGGCCTCGCGGACCGCCCGGGAGATGGCCGGGAGCAGCGGCCCCGAGTTGCCGATGCAGGTGGTGCAGCCGAAACCCACGACGTGGAAGCCCAGGGCCTGCAGGCTGGGCACGAGGCCCGCCTTCTCGTAGTACTCCATCACCACCTTGGAGCCGGGCGCGAGGCTGGTCTTGACCCAGGGCTTGCGCTGGAGGCCCCGCTCCACCGCCTTCTTGGCGAGGAGACCCGCCGCCAGCATGACGGAGGGGTTCGAGGTGTTGGTGCAGCTCGTGATGGCCGCGATCACGACCGCGCCGTGGGGGAGGGCGTGCTTCTTGCCGTCGATCTCCACCTGGACGGCGGCGGGGGCCACATGGACGCCTCCGTTGCCGGCACCGCCCTCGTCCGCGAGCCGGCCCAGGTCATCGTGGTGAGAGGCGGCGATCTGGCCCGCCGGGTGGCCGAGCATGTTGTCCAGCTCGCGCCCGAAGATCTCCTTGGCGAGCTTCAAGGGGACGCGGTCCTGGGGCCGCTTGGGGCCGGCCAGGCTGGGCTCGACGGTGGCGAGGTCAAGCTCCAGGGTGTCGGTGTAGACGGCCTCGGGCGTCGTCTCGTCGTGGAACAGGCCCTGGGCTCGGGCGTAGGCCTCGACCAGCTCGATGGTCTCCTTGGGCCGCCCGGTGAGCTCGAGGTAGCGCAGGGTCTCCCGGTCGATGGGGAAGATGCCGCAGGTCGCCCCGTACTCGGGAGACATGTTGCTGATGGTGGCCCGGTCGGCCAAGGGCAAGTTGGCGAGACCAGGCCCATAGTACTCGACGAACTTGGCCACCACCCCCTTCCGGCGGAGCATCTGGGTGACGGTGAGGACGAGGTCGGTGGCCGTGGCCCCCTCGGGGAGCCTGCCGGTCAGCCTGAAGCCCACCACCTCGGGGATGAGCATCGAGTAGGGCTGGCCGAGCATGGCGGCCTCGGCCTCGATGCCGCCCACGCCCCAGCCCAGGACGCCCAGGCCGTTGATCATGGTGGTGTGGGAGTCGGTGCCCACGAGGGTGTCCGGGAAGGCCAGGGTGGCGCCCTCCTTCTGGGCCGTGCCGACCACGGTGGCCAGGTACTCGAGGTTCACCTGGTGGATGATGCCCGTGGCGGGGGGCACCACCCG
The DNA here is from genome assembly GCA_038042665.1 of Nitrospinota bacterium. Taxonomy (GTDB): domain Bacteria; phylum UBA8248; class UBA8248; order UBA8248; family UBA8248; genus 2-12-FULL-69-37. The sequence goes on along the minus strand of JBBTDR010000398.1, from coordinate 10,323 downwards.
GAAGTTGTCGAAGGCCTGCTGGGCCCAGCGCAGGAACGAGTAGCGCTCGGTGTTGCGCTGGAACTCCACCTCGGCGTTCTTCTCGAAGGCGCCCGGCGAGGCGAACTCGTCCACCTGGACGGAGTGGTCGATCACCAGGTCCACGGGCTGGAGGGGGTTGATGAGCTTGGGGTCCCCGCCCATGGCCTTCATGGCGTCGCGCATGACGGCGAGGTCCACCACCGCGGGCACCCCGGTGAAGTCCTGGAGGAGCACCCGGCTGGGCATGAAGCCGATTTCGCGCACGGGCGGGTTCTTCGGGCTCCAGGAGGCGAGGGCCTCGATGTCCCCGGCGGTGACGGCCTTGCCGTCCTCGTTGCGGAGGAGGTTCTCGAGGAGGATCTTGAGGGAGAAGGGCAGGCGGGCGAGGCCGCCCTTGCCCTTCAGGGCGTCCAAGCGCCAGATGACATAAGTCTTGCCGCCCACCTTCAGCTCGGACCGGGCATTGAAGCTGTTCGTCATGGATGCTCCCCGCACGCGAAAGGAACAGGGGGGGCCCGCTGCCCGGATCCCCCCTCCACAGGTCCCGAAAAGGCTACGATACCACAGGGCCGGACGGCGGGCGCCCCTCAGCCCGGGAAGCCTTCCGCGCCGTCGCTGATCACCATGTAGGTCATGGTGGCGATGGCCCGAAGCCGCCGCTCGGCCTCGTCCACGGCCTGGACGTTCCACACCGTGGTGCGCCGCCCCCGGTGCAGCATCTCGCTCTGGGCGATCAGCGCGCCCTCGCCCAGGGGGGCGATGTAGTTGATCTTCATCTCGAGGGTGACGAGGCGGGTGCCGCGGGGGTAGCTCAGGTGGGCGCCCACGCCTCCGGTCACGTCGAGGAGGGTGGCCAGCGCGCCGCCGTGGATGGTGCCCCAGGGCTGGAGGATTTGGGGCCGGATGGGCAGGCGGAGTTTGGCGAAGCCCTCGCCCCCGTCGATGAACTCGAGCCCCACCAGCTCGTTGAAGTTCCCCCGCCAGCGCTCCCCGATGAGGGCGCGGAGCTCCTCCTTCGCCAGGCTCTGGACCCCGAGCTTGCCCCAGTCGCCCGGCTTCCCCGGGTCCCGCGCCACGGGCCTACCCGAAGATCTGGGTGGGGATGCGCCCCCACGCGGAGGGGTCGGAGACGACGGCGCCGCCCTTCTCCTCGAAGGCGAAGTAGAGGCACTCGGTCTCGGTCTTCTTCCCCTTCCTCTCCACCCGGCGGATGCTGATAGTGGGGACGTGGATGCCCTTCTCGAAGTTCTTGGCGTGGCTGAAGATGATGGCCGCCCCCGCCTTGGCCGCGCAGGCCCCGAGCTGGGCGCGGGTCGCCCTCACCTGCCCGCCGGGCAGCATCTCGGCGCCGAAATTCTCGGTCAGCTCCACCAGGAAACGCTCGGGTTCCAGCATGCGGGACGCTCTCCTCGCTCAGGGATGAACGACGACGTGGAACGCCGGGCCGGACCTCACCTCCGGCCGGGGCCGGAGTCTAGCACCCCCTCTCCCGCCCTACCAGTCCCAGAAGAGGGTGTAGGCGCGGCCGGTGGCGGGCCGCTCCTCCTCCCAGAGGAGGGAGAGCTGGCCTGTCTGGGGCAGGGTGCGGGGGAAGACCCGCCGCTTGTTGAAGCTGTTGGAGGCGCCCTCGGATTCCTCCCGCCGCGCCCCGAGCAGCCGCCGCCCGGGCGGGAGGAGGACCTCGATGCGGAAGACCTCCGTCGGGTACTCGACCACGAGGGTGACCCACTCGTTCCGGCCTGTGAAGGCGTTGCGGAGGCGGATCTCGTGGCGCAGCTCGAACACCCGGCCGCTGGGGATGGGCCCGGGCAGGACGAGGAAGGCCGAGAAGTCGGCCCCCGCCCCCTTGTCGAGCCGGTACTCGACCGGGATCCACCCGGGCTCTTCCTTGTGCCCTTCCTGCAAGACGCGGTAGGCGTAGCTCGCCTCGCGCTCCCCCGTGCCCGTGTGGTAGCGGGTGCGCACCTGGGAGAGCTCGCCCAGGGCCACGCAGTGGCGCACGCTCACCATGGTGGCCTCATGGCCCTGGGTGTCGTGGAGGGTGTAGCAGCGGGAGTGATGGAGGACGCGGTAGTCGTAGCTGCGCGCCTCCGCCTGCGGCGCGGGGGGCGGCGGGCCGCCGTCCTCCAGGTGGCCGAGGCGCCCCTCGAGGCGGGCCAGACGCTCCCCGAGCGCCTTCTGCTGATCGAGGACGTGGCCGAGGTTCTCGGAGAGCTTGCCGAGCAGGCTCTCCAGCCGATCGGCGCCGCCCTCTTTCTCCTTCTCCGGCCCGGCCATCGCGTCCACCTCGGTGGAAAGCCTCGCCGGCCCCCTCCGCGGGGACCGCCTGGCGCTGATTATGGCAAGCCCGCCGGGAAATGTGTAACCCGCCTGGCCGCTTCTCCTTCGGGCCGTCCCGCCCTCCGGCGGAGGCCCCGGCCCCTTCACGCCGGGGCGGGGGAAACCGCCTTGCGGGGCCTCTCGGCGAGGCGCTCGTCGTCCGCCAGCTGGCCGCAGGCGGCGCGGATGGGAAGCCCTTTGCTCTGGCGCACGGTGGCGGTGAGGCCCGCCCGCACCAGCTCCCGGCGGAAGGCCTCCACCCGCCCGGGCGAGGGCCGCTCGAAGGGAGCGCCCGGGAAGGGGTTCCAGGGCAGGAGGTTCACCTTGCAGCGGATCCCCCGCAGGAGGGCGGCGAGCCGCCGGGCGGCCCCGGGGGCGTCGTTCACCCCCTGGAGGAGGACGTACTCGAAGGTGACCCGGCGGCGCTCGGGCAGGGGCAGCTCCCGGCAGGCGCGCAGGAGCGCCTCAAGGCCCCACTTGCGGCTGATGGGCACGAGGCGGGCGCGCACCGCCTCGTCGGCCGCGTGCAGGGAGACCGCCAGCCCCACCCCGGGGACGGCCCGGGCGAACTCCGCGAGGCGGGAGGCGACCCCCACCGTCGAGACGGTGAGCCGGCGGGCCGAGACCCCGCCCGCGCGGGGGTGGATGAGGATCCGGGCGGCCGCGGCCGAGGGCTCGAAGTTGTCGAGGGGCTCCCCCATCCCCATGAACACCACGTTGTGGAAGCGCTCCTCCGGCCCGAGCGCCCGCCGGGCGGCCAGGAACTGCTCGGCGATCTCTCCCGCCGAGAGGTTGCGCACCAGGCCCATCATGCCCGTGAGGCAGAAGGCGCAGCCCATGGCGCAGCCCGCCTGGGTGGAGAGGCAGAGGGCCCAGCGCGGGGGCCCCTCGGCCCGGGGCATGGGGATCTTCACGCTCTCCACCCGGGCGCCGCCCGCGAGCTTCCAGCCGAACTTGCGGGTGCCGTCGGGGGCCTCCTCGACCCGCTCGGGGGCGAGGGCGCCCACCCGGGCCCCCTCGGCGAGCCTGAGGCGCAGCTCCTTGGAGAGGTCGCTCATCCGCTCGAAGTCCCACTCCCCCCGGCCGTAGATCCAGGCGAAGAGCTGGCGGCCCCGGTAGGGGGGCTCCCCGAGCTCCCCGCAGAAAGCGGCGAGGGCGGCCTCCTCCATCCCCTTGAGGTCCACCCGGGCCGGGTCCAGGCGCTGGCCGGGGGGGTCGGGAGGCAGCATGAGGGAGGGTCCGCGTTCCATCTTTTTTCACCCGATGGTATGGTTCGGCGGCTGAAAACCCGGGGCGATCATAGCACGATCCCCCCATTTCCCGGCGGCCCCGAGGGAGTTCCGGACGCCCATGCCCCTGCGCGCCATCCTCTTCGATCACGACGGCACCCTGGTGGACAGCTATCCGGGGATCGCCCTGTGCATGCGCCTCACCTGCCGGGACCTGGGCAAGCCTGAGATGACGGAGGAGGAGGTCCAGGCCTCGATCGGCCCCACCCTGGAGGAGCGCTTCGCCGAGCTCTGGGGCCCGGTGGCGGCGGCCGAGGCCGCCCGCATCTACCGCTCCCACTACGAGGTGCACTTCCTCTCGGGCACCCGCCTCCTTGAGGGGGTGAAACCCACCCTCGACGCCCTGGCCGCCCGGGGGATCCCCATGGCCTGCGTCACCAACAAGTCCTGGAACTACTGCGTCCGCCAGCTCGAGCACTTCGGGCTCCGGGAGCGGATGCGGGTGGTCTACGGCAACCTCCAGGGCTTCCCCCCCAAGCCGAACCCGGCCATGGTCCTGGCCGCCCTGGAGGTGCTGGGCGTGGGGCCGCAAGAGGCCGTCCTGGTGGGAGATACCGCCATCGATGTCCGGACCGCCCACGCCGCCGGGGTCCAGGCCTGGGTGGTGCCCAGCGCCTACACCCCCCGGGAAGACATTGAAAAGGAACGCCCCCACAAGATGTTGAAAAATTTCAGGAAAATTCTACAACATATATAAATACTAGCCCCTTTTTCGGTCTCCTTTGGCTTGATCTCCGATCCCCCCCATTGTCTACTGTGATCTCTGCCACAGGGGGGTATGGGGCCCCCGGTGGCAACGCGAGATTCCGCCTGATCGCCCCATGACGGACCCAGTCACCCCTAACAGGGTCTGAGCACCCAAAACGCCCGAGTGAACACCGTCAACCCGAGCACGGGAGTACCCCGAGCGATGATCACCTTATTGTGCCTCCTCATCGTCTTCATCGCCCTCTACGCGGCGATCCTGCTGGCCGAGCTGACCCCGCTCCGCTCCCGCCTGCGCCCCTTCGCCTGGGCCCAGCTCCGCTGGAGCGCCGCCCTGGGCGCCCTGGTGCCCTTCCTGCTGCTGGTGGGGTCGGCGGCGGGCCGGAGCACCCTCCCCCCGCCCGCCGAGGCCAGCCTCCAGGCCATCCCCGGGGAGGCGGCCGGCTTCTTCCCCTCCCTCCCCTTCCGGAGGAGCGGGGAGATCCTCCCCGTCCCCGAGAAGAGCGAGGAGCCCGACATCCACTGGCTGGTCCACTACCACGGGGCCCGCCACGGGGTGGACCCCTTGCTCGTGCTGGCGGTCATCCAGGAGGAGAGCCAGTTCGACCCCCGGGCCGTCTCCCCCAGGGGGGCCATGGGCCTCATGCAGCTTACCCAGGACACCGCCCAGCACCTGGGCCTCCGCGACCCCTTCGACATCCGGGAGAACATCGAGGGCGGCATCCGCTATCTCCAGTTCCTGCTCGAGCGCCACGATTGGGACCTGCGCCTGGCCCTCGCCTCCTACAACGCCGGCCCCTCCAAGGTGGACCGCTACCGGGGCATCCCCCCCTACCCCGAGACCCAGCGCTTCATCCACAAGGTGATGGCCCGCTACCAGAGCCTCCAGCGGATGGCCGAGGTCTTCCGCCATTGGCGGTCGCAAGGGCCCGCCACCTCCCTCCTCGCCCTCGTCTCCCCGGAGGAGGAGGGCGCCGCGGCCAGGGGGTGGCCGGCCACCGTCTCGAACACCGCACCTTCCCGGCCGGGAGGCTTCTAGCCCTCCTCCCCGCCCGGATTGTCATCCCGCCCCCGCTCCCCTATCGTTTCTTGCCGTCCGGGCCTCCGCCCGGGATCAAGCGTGCCCCAAGAGGCTCCGGCGTGCCGAGCACCCCATCCAAACCCTCCGCCGCCTCCAAGCGCGGCCTCATGCGCCTCCTGGCCGGCGGCCTCCGGAGGCGCTTCGGCGTTCCCTCCCGCGCGCGCCGGGCCGGCATCCTGGACACCCTGATCCAGACCCTCCTCTCCCAGAGCACCACCGACCACAACCGCGACCTCGCCTTCGGCGCCCTCAAGCGGCGCTTCAAGGGATGGGACGAGGTGGCCGCCGCCCCGCCCGCCGCCCTCGCCCAGGTCATCCGGCCCGCCGGGCTGGGCAACCAGAAGGCCGGGCGCATCCTGGGCTTCCTGCGGTGGCTCAAGGGGGAGCGGGGAAAGCTCTCCCTCGAGTTCCTGCACGATTTCTCCGACGCGGAGGCCGTGGCCCTCCTCACCCGGCACAAGGGCATCGGAGTGAAGACCGCCTACGTCACCCTCATGCTGGCCTCCGCGCGGGACCTCTTCCCGGTGGACGTCCACATCCACCGCATCGCCCGGCGGCTGGGGCTCATCGGCCCCAAGGTCACCCCCGAGAAGGCCCACGGCGAGCTCGGCCCCCTCGTCCCCAAGGGCCGGGCCCACGAGCTGCACCTGAACCTCCTCGCCTTCGGGCGCACCCTCTGCACCGCGCGGAACCCCAAGTGCGGGGCGTGCGGCTTCCGCCGCCGCTGCGCCTTCTACCGCGCCCAGGGGGCCGCCCGCTGATGGAGGCCTTCCTCGCCCTCGTCGGGCTCGCCGAGTTCCTCGCGATCCTCTCCTCGGTCAGCTACGGGGGCACCCAGGCCCTCGTCCGCCTGGGGATGCGCAACGCCACCCCCTTCGGGGCCGCCCTCGTCATCAACGGCTGCACGGCCACGGGCGGCATCATCCTCTCCCTCTGGGACGGCACCCTCCTCGCCTCCACCTTCTGGCCCCTGTTCTGGTACGCCGTGATCGGGGTGACGGGCCCGGGCATCGGCCGCCTCACGAGCTTCATCGGCATCGCCCGGATCGGCCTCAGCCGCTCCACCACCATCTCCTCCTCCACCCCCATCTGGGGCATCGCCTTCGCCGTCCTCATCCTCCATGAATCCCCCAGCCTGGGGGTGGTCCTGGGCACCCTGGCCGTGGTCGCGGGGGTGGCCATCCTGACCCCGAGCGAAGGAGAGCGGGAGCGCCTGGGGGGCTGGCTCCAGGGCGCCCTCATCTACCCGCTCCTGTGCTCCCTCGCCTACGCCCTGCCCCCCGTCTTCAACAAGCTGGCCTACGCCCACCAGGAGACCCCCTACGTGGGGATGGCGGTGGCCTTCTCGACGGGGAACCTCGTGATCCTGGCCTTCAAGGGGGCCATGCCCGGCCAGGTGAAGCTCGCCGTCGGGCGGCAGGCCCGGCCCTGGCTCCTGGCGGGCGGGGCCCTCAGCTGCCTGAGCTCGATCTTCCTGTGGAACGCCCTCTTGCTGGGAAGCGTCTCGACCACCCTGCCCCTGAGCCGGATGGTCCCCCTCTGGGTGCTCCTCATCAGCTACTTCTTCATGGGCCGGATCGAGCGCATCACCCGGCGCGACGTGGGGGCCACCCTCCTGGTGGCGGCGGGTGGGGTGCTCATCACCGCCTTCCGGGGCTGAAAAGCGGCGGGGGGGGGCCCC
>JBBTDR010000398.1:0-3217 GCA_038042665.1 Nitrospinota bacterium | reverse complement strand
CCCCGGCGCGGGGGCGCCCGCAGGGAGGGGTCCAAGAAAGCGGTCAGCCCTTCATGGGCTCGCAGAGCTCGATGCGGATGTTCTCGGGGCCCTCGACAAAGGCAATGAGCCTCCCCCCGACCCCGGCCGAGGGCTCCACGATGAACTTCGCCCCCCGCTCCTTGAGGACGGGGCAGGCGGCCTTGAGATCGTCCACCGAGAGCCCGAGGTGGTCCAGCCCCTCGACGAGGCGCGGGCCCTGGGCGTCGAACGCCTCCCCGGTCCGGGTGCTCCGCACCATCAGCCGGCAGCCGCCCAGCCGCAGGGTGATGTTCCTCGCCCCCCGCAGGTTCGCGTCCTCGCGCACCCGCTCGGCGCCGAACACCTTTTCGAAGTACCGGACCATCCGGTCCACGTCGCGGCAGACGAAATGCGCGTGATCCCAGCCGAATTTCACGTTCTGATCCCCTCCGTTCATGGCGTGACGATCCGGCCCTCCCCGGCGGAGGCTTGCTCCGGCCCGGCGGGGGCCGCGGCGGCCTGGCTCTGGCGGGCCAAGCGGTCCAGCATGACGCTCAGGCTCAGGCGCACCATCTCGCGGAAGAAGGCGGGAGGCTCCCCCCCCGCCCGCATCTCGCCCACGAGCGCGAGGCACTCCCGGGCGAGGGCGGGCTGGCCCGAGGCGTGGAAGAAGTAGGCGTTGTCCTCGAGGGCCCCGCCCGTGCGGGCGCGCAGGGCCTCGTCGCCGTAGAGCGCCCGCGCGGCCTCCGAGACGATCTGCTCCAGCCGCTCCCGCCGCTGGGGCTCCTCCACCACCACCTTGCTCTGGAGGGAGTCCACCAGGGCGCGCAGGTGGGGGAGGATCCTCCGATCCTCGATGAGCCAGCTCCAGAAGACCTTGTCCTGAAACAGCTCGTGCGTCTCCATCCGGGCCTCGCCCTGAGCGGGCGGCTGGAGGAGCCGCCGCACCGGGTGGGCCTCGCCGGGCGGGAAGGCCTGGGGATCGGCCAGGGGCTCGAGGAGGAGCTTGCCCCGGGTGAAGCCCGGGGGAAGGGACTGGCCCCCCTGCTCGGCCTCGCGCTGGGCCCGCTGGAGGAGCCAGATGGCGTAGCCGAGGGGCACCTCGCAGGTGGCCAGGTGGGCCGCCGGGTCCGTGATCCGGGCGAAGACCTCGCGCAGCTCCTTGGCGCCCATGTCGGCGGTGGCGAAATCCTCGACGCCCAGGCCGCGCCGCAGCATGGCCTCGGCCACGAAGCGCCCGCGCGGCGCAATGGAGCGGACCACCCACACCATCATCCGCCCCATCCCGTCCACCGCGCTGATGCGCGCCACGGCGTAGTCAACCCCCGGGGCGGAAGCCGGAGCGGGCGCCCCGGGCGCGGGCCCGGCCGCCTCCACCTCGATCCCCCGGTTGCGGAGGCGGTAGAGGGCCTTGCGCAGCCGGGAGCTCGTCTCCTTGTCCGGAGCCTCTTCCGCCAGCCCGGCGAGGGCCTGGGCGGCCTCCCGGGTCTCCAGGGTGGCGATGGCGTCGATCAGCGGCGGGGAGGGGGGGAGCTTCCGCCCGGCCATCGCCCCGGCGAGGGCGAGCAGGCTGGCGGGGCGGGCGGCGCCCTCCGCCGTGATCCCCCGCAGGGCCACCTCCCGGAGCCGGGCGGGGAGGTCCCGGATGATCTCGCACACCTCGCCCGCTTTCTCCGGGGTGAGGTCCTCCCGCAGACGCGCCAACGCCCGCTTCGTCCGCTCCAGGGCGCCGGCCTCCATCTCCTCGGGAAGTTCCGCCTTGGGATCAAGCGCCCGGATGGTCTCCCCAAGCGCGGCCAGGTCCTCGGGCGCCCAGCGCAGGGCCCGGGCGTGGACGAGGAGGGAGGGGACGGCCTCCGCCTCCCCCAGCTCGCGCAGGGCGGCGAGGGTGGGCGCCCGCCCGGCCGGGGAGGTCGAGGCCAGGTGCTCGGCCATGCCCTGGATGCCCGCCGGGCCCAGCTCGCGGATCTCGTCCAGCAGGGGGGCCGGGGCCATGGCCGCCGGGGGCGGGGGGACGGTGAAGGAAGCCTCGAGGCCCGCCGCCACCAGCTTGGCGCGCTGGATGTCCCCGGGCGAGGCGTGCTTTCTCGATTTCTTCTTGCTCTTGGACGGCTTTGCCAACGGGAATCTCCGCATTTTCGAGCAACTTTCAGTAAGAGGGCCATCATCCGGGGGGGCGGGGAGGCTGTCAAGGCAAAGCCGATCGGAGGTGCATACCTTTAACACCGGCTTTAAGAATTCATCAGATCACCCACTCAGGATGAGGAAGACGAGTCCCACCATGATGGCCACCCCGCCGGCCAGGACCTCGGCGAGCCGCTCCCGCTCACGGAAAAGCACATATCCAATCCCGACGGCGAAGAGGATCTCGATCTGCTTCACCGATTCCACATAGGACGAGAGGGTGAGCCGATAGGCTTCAGCGGATGCAAGACTGCTGATGGCCGCGAAGAGCCCCATGGAGGAGAAACCCTTCCACAGCCGGGGGATCTCCCGGAAGTGCCGCGAAGAGTAGCGAAGCGTCACGGGCAGGGCGAAAAGAGCCGCCGCCGCGTACACTCCCAGCGTCGCGAAAGAGGCGTCCGAGGTGAGCGCCGCCCATTTGAAGGTCACCACCGAGGGCGCGTACATCAGCGAGGAGAGGACCGTGTAGCGCTGCCCCCTATCGGTGATAAGGGTGCGGATCGGCTCCCATAATGAAATCCGCGCGCGCGACACGTTCAGACCATACACTCCCGCCAAGGTGACCCCGATTCCCGCCAGCCCAAGCGGCGAGGGAACCTCCCCGAGGGTGAAGAAGGAGAGGACCAAGAGCCAGAGGATCGACAACTTCTGCAGGGATGTGGCTACCCCGATGTCTCCGTAGAGGAGGGCCTTCGAGAGGGCGAGGGCGGTGGCGGTTTGGCAGAGGCCGAAGAGGAGGCAGGCCCAGAAAAAACCCGGCTGGATGGAAGGGACCCCTTTCCAGACCACCATCGCCGCGGCAAACGGCAGGAGGAAGATGAAGCGCCCGAAAACGTTAATGTACTCATCGAGCTGGTGGCCGAGGTGCTTCATCACCGCGTTGCGCGACGCCTGGGTCAGCGCGGACAGAAGGGATAAGACCACCCAGTCCAAAGTTTTCTCCCTGCGATTCCCTCAATCTTGCAAAATTTCAGATTAGGACCTATCTCAAAATTCGATTTTTGTTGAGCCGCGCTCTACTCATGCGTACAAT
>JBBTDR010000397.1:0-1263 GCA_038042665.1 Nitrospinota bacterium | reverse complement strand
TGATGGCGGTGCCCACGCCGTAGCCGCCGTCCACGGCCTCGTTGAGCTCGAGGAGCTTGTCCTCGTCGAGGCCTCCGCTCACGAAGAGCTTCACGTGGCGGTGGCCCGCCCGGTCGAGCTCCCAGCGCACCTCCTTGAGGATCTGGAGCATGCTGCCCCGGCGGGAGCCGGGGGTGTCGAGCCGGACGGCGGCAAGGCGGTCGGTGAGGGCCTTCGCGGCGGCCAGGGCCTCGAACTTCTCGTCCCCAAAAGTGTCCACCAGGGCGACGCGGGGCACCTCGGGCCCGATGACCTCGTCGAAGGCCTTGAGGGCGGGGACCAGGCCCCCCATCAGGAGGATGAGGGCGTGGGGCATGGTGCCGATGGGGGGGAGGCCCAGGAGCTCGGCCCCTCGCACGAGGGCCACCCCGTCGCAGCCGCCGACGTAGGCCGCGCGCTCGATCATGGGGGCGATGGCGGGGTGCATGCGCCGGGCGCCGAAGCTCACGAGCTGGCGCCCGCCCGCGGCGATGCGGCAGCGGGCGGCCTTGGTGGCCACCCCGCTCGCCTGGCACATGAGGCCCAGGAGGGGGGTCTCCAGCACCCCGAAGTCGTTGTAGAGGGCCTCGATCTCCAGGATGGGCTGGAAGGGGCGGAAGAGGGTGCCCTCGGGCACCGCCCGCACGTTCACCGGGAGGCCCTTGAGGAGGGAGAGGACCTCCTCGAGCCCGACGAACACCCCCCAGCCCGAGGGGAGGCCCTTGGCCATGAACTCGGCGCGCACGCGCTTGCGCACCCCCTTGGCGTCGAGGATGCGGCGGGTGCGGTCGAAGTAGACGTCCGTCACCTTGCCGGACCGGATCTCGTCGTAGCCGGAGATGAAGAGGTCCAAGTCGGGTTCGCCCGAGAGAGGGAGCTACTCCTTGGCCACGGCGGGTTCGGCCTTGGGCCGCCGCGCGGCTTCGGCGGTGCGCAGCTCGAAAAACTTGCCCCAGGGCCGCGGCCCCCGGTAGTTCACCTCTTTCTCCCAGACGTCGTAGAGGCGCTCCTTCCCGTAGACGAGGTCGTCGCGGAAGAAGCCCGGGGTCTCGTACTGGTGGGTGTGGACGATGGACTTGGGGGTGGTGGGGCAGGCCTCGTTGCACAGGCCGCAGTACATGCAGCGCATGTAGTCGATGTAGAACTCCTTGGCGTACATCCCCCGCCCCTTGCCGGCGGTAACGATGGTGATGCAGTCCACCGGGCAGACCTTCTCGCAGTTCAGGCAGCCGATGCAGTTCTCCT
>JBBTDR010000396.1:0-8385 GCA_038042665.1 Nitrospinota bacterium | reverse complement strand
CTTCCGCGGTGGCGAAGCCGGAATAGGCCATGGGCGGGCCTCCTGGATTCTCGGAGCGGATGCGACCCCGGCATCTTACACACTATCGCCCGGTGTGGCGAGGCGGGCGCGCGATGGCCCGCCGGGGGAGGCCGCCCCCGGGGAAAGTGGGCGGATCGTCCACCCTTCGCTTCCACGGCCCCCCTTCCTTGGCCCCCCCCTTCCTTGGCCCCCCCCTTCCTTGACAGCCCCGCCCCCGCGCCGAATACTGCCCCTCACCGGCAGCACGGACCCTTGAATACCGGGAAGCAGGCGTTCCGGTCCTTCCCGTCCGGGGAGCCCTCCGTGAAGATATCCCTCCGCATCAACGGCCAGCCGCGCGGCTTCGAGGTGGAGCCCAGGCTCCTCCTGGTCCACCTCCTGCGGGACGAGGCGGGGCTCACGGGCACCCACGTCGCCTGCGAGACCTCGGTCTGCGGGGCCTGCACCGTCTTGCTCGACGGCAAGGCCGTGAAGAGCTGCACCGTGCTGGCCGTCCAGGCCGACGGCGGCGAGGTGACCACCATCGAGGGCCTGGCCCCGGGCGGGAAGCTCCATCCCCTCCAGGAGCAGTTTTGGGAGAAGCACGGCCTCCAGTGCGGCTACTGCACCCCGGGCATGATCCTCACCGCCTGGCAGCTCCTCCAGCGCAACCCCGACCCCGGCGAGGCCGAGGTCCGCCACGGCATCGAGGGCAACCTCTGCCGCTGCACGGGCTACGAGCACATCGTGGACGCCATCCTGGCCGCCGCCGCCCAGCTGCGGGCCGCCCAGGGAGGGAGGGCGTGATGGCCACCCGGCCCGGGGCCCCCAAGTTCATCGGCGCCCCCATCCGGCGGCGGGAGGACCCGCGCCTCATCCGGGGCCTCGCCCGCTACGTGGACGACATCCAGCTCCCCGGCATCCTCCACCTCGCCTTCGTCCGCAGCCCTTACGGCCACGCCGCCATCCGGGGGGTGGACCTCTTCAAGGCCCGCAACGCCCCCGGGGTGGTGGCCGTCTGCACGGCGGCGGACTTCGCCGGGAAGATCGGCCCGGTGCCGGTCGCGGGGCTCGTGCCGGACGCCCGGGTGCCCGCCCAGCCCGTGCTGGCCGAGAAGAAGGCCCTCTTCGCCGGCGAGCCCGTGGCCGCCGTGGTGGCCCGCACCCGCTACCAGGCCCGGGACGCCGCCGACCTCATCGAGGTGGACTACCAGGGCCTCGACGCCGTGGTGGACCTCGAGAAGGCCCTCGCCCCGGGCGCCCCCAAGGTGCACGAGTCCTTCGAGGACAACGTGGCCTTCCGCTGGGAGCTCAAGGGCGGGGACGCCGAGGCGGGCCTGCGCGCCGCCGACATCGTGATCCGGCAGAAGATCGCCAACCCCCGCGTCGCCCCCCTCGCCCTGGAGCCGCGCGGGGTGCTGGCGCGCTACCTCCCGGGCGAGGACAAGCTGACCATCTGGTCCTCCACCCAGGTGCCCCACAAGCTGCGCACCCTGCTCGCCCAGCAGATCGGGATGGCCGAGAACCGCATGCGCGTCATCGCCCCCGAGGTGGGGGGCGGCTTCGGGAGCAAGCTCAACGTCTACCGCGAGGAGGCGCTCGCCGCCCACCTCACCCGGGAGCTCGGCCAGCCGGTCAAGTGGATCGAGAGCCGGAGCGAGAATTTCTTGGCCACGATTCACGGGCGGGGCCAGCTGGGCGAGGTGGAGATGGGCCTCAAGCGCGACGGCACGGTCACGGCGCTCCGCTACCACGTGCTGGCCGACTGCGGGGCCTACTACCAGCTCCTCACCGTGTCCATCTTCACCCTCACCGGCCTCATGCTCCCCGGCCCCTACAAGATCCCCAACGTCGAGATGAAGGTCACGGGTGTCTTCACCAACAAGATGGCCACCGACGCCTACCGCGGCGCGGGCCGGCCCGAGGCCACCTACATCCTCGAGCGGATGATGGACCTGGCCGCCCGCGAGCTGGGCATGGACCCGGCCGAGATCCGGCGCCGCAACTTCCCCGCCAAGGCGGAGTTCCCCTTCCCCACCTCGGCGGGGCTCACCTACGACAGCGGGGACTACCACGGCACCCTCGATAAGGCCCTCCAGAAGGCGGACTACGCCGGGATGCGCCGCCAGCAGGCCGAGGCCCGCAAGCAGGGCCGCCATCTCGGCGTTGGCCTCTCCACCTACGTCGAGATCTGCGGCATGGGGCCCTCCGCCGCCCTGGGGGGCCAGGGCTGGGAGAGCGCCCGGGTGCGCGTCGAGCCCACGGGGAAGGTGACCGTCTTCTCCGGGGCCTCCCCCCACGGGCAAGGGCAGGAGACCTCCTTCGCCCAGATCGCGGCCGAGGGCCTGGGCGTCGCCGTCGAGGACGTGGAGGTCATCCACGGGGACACCGACGTGGTGCCCTACGGCGTCGGGACCTTCGGCAGCCGGGGCACCGTGGTCGGGGGCTCCGCCGTGGTCTTCGCCCGGGACAAGGTGCGGGCCAAGATGGCCCGCTTCGCGGCCCTGCGCTTCGAGGCGGACCCCGCCGACATCGCCTTCGAGGACGGCAAGGTGTTCGTGCGCGGCGCCCCGGAGAAGTCCGCCCCCTTCGCCCAGATCGCCCGGATGGCCTACGACGCCATCCGGCTCCCCGCCGGGACCGAGCCCGGGCTCGAGGAGACCCACTTCTTCGAGCCCCCGAACTTCACCTTCCCCTTCGGGGCCCACGTCGTGCTGGCCGAGGTGGACCCCCAGACGGGCGAGGTGAAGATCCTCCGCTACGTCGCCGTGGACGACGTGGGGAACATGATCAACCCCCTCCTCGTCCGCGGCCAGATCCACGGCGGCATCGCCCAGGGCGCGGGCCAGGCCCTGGAGGAGGAGGTGATCTACGGCGAGGGCGGCCAGCCCCTGAACGCCACCCTCATGCACTACGCCCTTCCGAAGGCGAGCCTGCTGCCGCGCTTCGAGCTCGACCACACCACCACCCCGACGAACGTGAACCCCCTCGGGGCCAAGGGGGTGGGCGAGGCCGGGACCATCGGCTCCACCCCCGCGGTGGTGAACGCGGTGCTCGACGCCTTGGCACCCTTCGGGGTGCGCCACCTCGACATGCCGCTCCGGCCCGAGAAGATCTGGCGGGCGATCGCGCACGCGCGGAAAGGAGGCGCGGCGTGATCCCCGCCTCCTTCGGCTACCAGCGGCCCGCGACGCTGGAAGAGGCGCTCTCCCTGCTCGAGCGGCACGGGGAGGACGCCAAGCTCCTCGCGGGGGGCCACAGCCTCCTCCCCGTCCTCAAGGCCCGCCTCGCCCGGCCGGGCGTCTTGATCGACATCGCCCGCATCCCCGGCCTCTCGGGCGTCACGAAGACGGCGGGCGGCCTGCGCCTCGGGGCGCTCACCACCCACCACGAGGTGGAGAGCTCCCCCCTCGTCCGCGAGGCCTGCCCCCTGCTGGCCGAGGCCGCGGGGCGCATCGGGGACGTCCAGGTGCGCAACCGGGGCACCCTCGGCGGGAGCGCCGCCCACGCCGACCCGGCGGCGGACTATCCCGCCGCCCTCCTCGCCCTGGAGGCCGTGATGGTGGCCGCCGGGCCGGGCGGCGCGCGGAACATCCCGGCGGCGGAGTTCTTCACCGGCCCCTACGAGAGCGCCTTGAAGCCCTCGGAGATTCTCACCGCCGTCGAGGTCCCCTCTCCCCCGCGCGGGAGCGGCGGGGCCTACCTCAAGGCCGCCCAGCAGGCGAGCGGCTTCGCCGTCTGCGGCGTCGCGGCGCGGGTGACGCTCGGGCCGGATGGAAACGTCGCCTCGGCCCGGGTCGGCGTCACGGGGGTGGCCGCCCCCCCCTACCGGGCGCGGCGGGCCGAGGAGGCCCTCGCCGGGAGACCCACCACCCCCGAGAACCTCCGCGCGGCGGCGGCGCTCGCGGCGGAGGGGGTGGACCCCCTGGACGACTTCCACGCCTCGGCGGAGTTCCGCGTCCAATTGGCGAAGGTGTACACCGAACGGGCGCTGGCCGAGGCGGTCCGGCGGGCGAAGGCGTAGGCCCGCCCGATGAGCGCCGCCCATCCGGCCATCCCCTGGCTCAAGCGCGAGAACCAGCGCTTCCACGAGCGCCTGCGCGCCTTCGCCGGGGCGGATTGGCGCAAGCCCACCCTCTGCACGGAGTGGAGCGCCGCTCAGGTGGTGGGCCACATGATCGGCGGAGCGGCCTCCTACGCCGAGCGGGTCGAGGCCGCCCTCGAAGGCCGGGTCATCTTCGGGCTGGGGGCGGAGTCGGCGGAGGAGTTTCAGGCCAAGCGCGCGGCGATCATGCAGGAAACCCTCGCCCTGCCCGGTCCGGAGCGCGCCGCCCGGCTTGGGGAGGCCGACCGGCGGCTGGACGAAGCGCTGGCCCGGCTGCGGCCCGGGGACCTGGACCGGCCCACCTGGCACCGCAAGGGCAGCCTCCCCCTCCGCCTCCTCCCCGGCCAGCGCCTCGGCGAGGTGCTCCTGCACCCCCGCGACATCCGCAACGACCCGGCCGCACCCATCGAGACCGAGGCCATCGACGCCGTGGCGAAGGTGCTGGAGGAGCGCATCCCGCGCCAGTACGAGGGCGCCCCGCAGCCCGGCCTCGCCGGGCGCTTCCGCATCGAGACGGCGGACCCCGCCCACGCCTTCACCCTGGAGGCCCGGGACGGCGCGCTCCTGCTTGCACCGGAGGCGGGAGGCTTCGACGTCCGCCTCCGCGCGTCGGTGAGCGACATGCTCCTCCTCGTCTCGGGGCGTGCCGATCCCGCCGCCCGGGAATCGGCCGGGCGCCTCCTCGTCGAGGGCGACCGGAAGAGGGCGGAGGCGCTCATGCGGGCCGTCTTCCGGCCGATATGAGGGGACAACCTGCGCCGTAGTTCTTCCCACTGTGTGGCCGGCCCAGAGGAGGAGTAAGGAAAAATGTTGTCTGGGCCGTCATGCTGAGCGAAGCGAAGCATCTCGGTTGGATCTTGAAAATCCACACCGATATCCTTCGGTCGCTTCGCTCGCTCAGGATGACATCCCCCGGTGACGAAACGTGCTGGAATTTGCCGTCATTTGCGGTAAGAGGTTTTCCCGCACCGCAGCTTATATTTCCCCCTGGCGGCGAGTGCCGTCCGGTCCAGCAGGACGCGGCCCTGAGCCTTGGGAGGTTGAAATGAAAATTCCGATCCCTTCAGGAGGTTTCCGGGATATTAAGGGACAATAAGGGATATTCCGCGGATTTTTTTAGGAGGTGACAAAGCGCATGGCCGACACGTCCTGGAGCATCTCGGTCCCCTGGCTCGCGCGGGAGAACGCCCGCCTCGCCTCCCTCTTCCGCACCTTCGGCGGCCCGGCCTGGGGGCGGCCGAGCTACTGCCCCGGCTGGACGGCGGCCCACGTGGTGAGCCACATCACCTCGGGGGCGAACTTCTACCGGGCGAGCATCGAGAGCGGGCGCAAGGGCATCGTGGGCCCCCTCTTCGGGGCCAAGGACGTCCCCGGGTTCCGGAAAATCCGCGCCCGGGAGATGGAGGAGCTGCTCGCCCTGCCGGGCGCCGAGCGGGTGGACCGCTTCGAGGAGGCGGTGGGGGCGCTCCAGCGCACCCTGGAAGGCCTCCAGCCCCATGAGCTGGACATGAACGGGTGGCACCCCCGCTGCCCCACCCCCATCCGCAACTTCCCCGACCAGCGCCTCTACGAGCTCGTGCTGCACGAGTGGGACATCCAGAATGAGCCGGAGCGGCCCCTCGTCTCGGGAGCGCTGGGGGCGGTGCTGGAGATCCTCAAGGACCGCATCCCCTTCCTCTGGAACAACACCGGGCACGCGCAGGTGGAGGGCGTCTTCCGCTTCGAGACGGCGGACCCCGGCGCCGCCTGGGAGATGGAGATCCGCGGGGGCAAGGCGGAGCGGCTGCCCGAGGGGAAGAGGGGCCGCGACGCCCTCCTCGCCGCCACGGCGAGCGACATGGTCCTCATGGTGTGCGGCCGGGCCCCCATCCCCGCCAAGATCGCCTCGGGCCAACTCCGCATCGCGGGCGACCGCGCCAAGGCGGACGTTCTGATCGGGTCCGTCTTCCTCCCCTACTGATGCCCCGGGCGGATTTTTCCGCCCCGGGCGCGGAGGCCGCGCATGGCGAAGAAAGAACTGCCCGAGATCAACGTCGCCGCCGCCCATGCCGACTGGCAGGGCCAGGAGTGCTCCCGCGTCACGACGCCCTCGGGGCAGGTCGTGCACATTGACTCCCCCGCCTACGCGGGCGGGACGCCCAAGGGCCCGGCCCCGACCGAGATGATGATGTGCGCCTACGCCGGGGCCACCGGCATGCTGCTCTACCGGATCACCCAGGGGATGGGCGTCGCCATCCACTCCCTCCAGGTGGACGCGCGGGGGACCTACAGCCCGCGCGGCATCGCCGGGATGGAGGGCTACCACCCCCGCTACACCCAGGTGGAGGTGGACATCCGCATCCGCACGGACGCCTCCCCGGGGCAGCTGGAGAAGATCAAGGCCGACCGCAGGCGCCGGTGCCCCGTGCACTCGGTGCTCGCGGCCAGCGGCGCCGAGATGAAGGAGAACTGGACGGTCTCGGCCTAGGCGGAGCGGTCACGGATGCAACTCCTGATCGACGGCTACAACCTCATCCCGGCCATCCCCGGGCTGGGCCGCCTCCTCCGCCAGGACCTGGAGGCGGGCCGCGAGGGGCTGCTCGCCATGCTCCGCGCCTACCGCCGGACGGTGCGGGGCCCCCTCGCCCTGACCGTGGTGTTCGACGGCAAGGGCGCCGCTGGCGGTGGCGGCGGGAGCGCCCCCAAGGGCGGGGGCGTCCAGGTGCTCTTCTCCCGCAACGAGACGGCGGACGATCTGATCCTGCGCCTGCTGCGGGGGGAGAAGCGGGGGGCGGTGCTCGTCACCTCGGACCGGGCGCTGGGCGCGGCGGCCCAGGCGAGCGCCGGGGCGGTGCTCCGCTCGGGGGAGTTCGCGGACCGGCTCATCCAGGCCCAGTGGATGGAGGGCGAGGAGGAAGACGGCGGCGGGCGCCCGGCCCGGGCCCTCTCCACGAAGAAGAAGGGCAATCCGCGCAAGCTCCCCAAGCGGGAGCGCGAGCGCCAGCGGCGCCTGGAGAAGCTGTAGGGGCGGCCCCCATCCTCCCCCTCCCTCCGGAGGGGGTTGGGGGGAGATCGGGCTTTCAGGTGGGATTGAACCCCTCAGATCCCCGGCCGCATCTCGAACAGATGGACCTGCCAGGGCATCAGGGCCACGAAGAGGCCGGGGGAGGCCATCTCCGCTCCCTCGCGGCCGTAGCGGCTCCCGTCGTTCCAGTCGTCGAGGACCCACTTCGGGGCGCGGGCGGCCCGGGGGAGAGGGATGCGGGCGCAGGCGGGCGAGCCGTCCAGGTTGGCGGCGACGAGGGCGCTCTTCCCCGTTCCGCGGGGCGGGCCCCACAGGAGGGCGATCACCTGCGGGTGGGTGGAGTCCCCGGGCCCGGCGCTGTTCACCTCCGGCAGGGAGAACGCCCCCTCCCGGAAGATCGGCTCCTTCAGGAAGGCGATCAGCCGCCGGTAGCCCGCCGCGATCTCCGGGTCGGGCGGCTCGGCGGGCCGCCGCCCGAGCTGGACCGGCAGCTTCACCTTCCTCCCCTCGAGCTGGCCCTCGTGGAAGAGCTTGAGGCCGGGGGCGCCGAAGGCCACCGCGGCGGCGGGCAGCCAGCGGCCCCCGTCGAAGGCGCGGGCGGCCCGCTCCTCGTCATGGTTCTCGATGAAGCGGGCGCAGCGGCGCTGATAGTCCATCGAGGCCCGGAGGTGGGCCCGGACGGCGGCGGCGTCGCCCGCCCGGAGGCGGTCGTAGAGCCACTTGTCGTAGGCGTAGTCGAAGCCCTGGCCGAGCATCTGCTGCTCCCTGCCCCAGTAGGCCTCGGCGATGAAGAGGAAGCCGGGATGCCGCGCCCGCGCGGCGGCGACGGCCTCGGGCCAGAAGCCCTCGGTGACGGGCTCCGGCCCCAGCCGCCCCTGCCAGGTCGCGGCGAACACGTCCGGCAGGAGGAGCATGGCCATGTCGCAGCGCACTCCGTCGCAGAGGCCGGCGATGCGGAGGAGCTCCTCCTTCATCCCTTCGCGGGCGGGGCGGGAGGCGTAGTTGAGCTGGGCGGTGTCGGTCCAGCCCGGGAAGAAGGGGTCGCGCCCGTGGGCGAAGACGCGGCCCCCCGGCCCCCGGAAGAAGTCCCCGGGATGGAGCTTCAGATCCTCCGCGGAGCCCTGGACGAACGCCTCGGGACGCCCGCTCACCCACGCGTGGTCCCGGGCGAGATGGTTGGGGACGAAATCCAGGATGAGGCGCAGGCCGCGCGCCGCCAGGCGCTCCCGCAGCCGCGCAAGCGCCTCCTCCCCTCCAAGCTCCGGAGCGACCCGGT
>JBBTDR010000395.1:0-1643 GCA_038042665.1 Nitrospinota bacterium | reverse complement strand
AGACCACCTGGAGGCCGTGGGTCTCCCGCAGGAAGCGCGCCCGGGCCTCCACGGGTTCGGCGATGACCACCGCCTCCTTGGACACGTAGCGGGCGCCCAACATGCCCTTGACGAGGGCCTCCCCCATGTTCCCGCCGCCGATGACGGCGAGCCGGCCAGACGCCATTTTCACTCTCCTTGCGCCGGATGAGAGGACCACGCAGAGCCGCCTATTTCACCCCAGCGGGCCCCGGGGGTCAACCCGGCTCCCTTGGGGGGGGAGCCCTTCAGCGCGCAGGGCGGGGTCCGAAAATGGCCGTCCCGATCCGCACCAGGGTCGCCCCCTCCGCGATGGCGATCTCGAAGTCCCCCGACATCCCCATCGAGAGCTCCCGGAGGGAGGAAAAACCCCGCGCCAGGGCCTCGTCCCGGAGCTTCCGCAGGCGCTCGAAATGCGGCCGGCTCTCCTCCGCCGCCCGCCCCAGCGGGGGGACGCACATGAGCCCCTCCACCCGGAGGTCCTCCAGCCGGGAAATCCCTTCCAGCAAATGGAGGGCCTCCCCGGGGGCCACCCCCCCTTTCTGGGCCTCCTCCCCGGTGTTCACCTGGAGGAGCACCCCCAAGGGGCCCGCACCGCCGGAGGACCGCACGCGCCGCGCCAGCTCCTCGGCCAGGAGCAGCGAATCGAGGGACTCCACCACGTCGAAGAGCCCCATCACCTGCCGGACCTTGTTCCGCTGGAGGGAGCCGATGAGGTGCCACTCCGCCCGGCCCGCCACCTCGGGGTCCATCGCGGCGCGCTTGTCCCGGGCCTCCTGGACCCGGTTCTCCCCGATAATCTCCACCCCCGCCCCGATCGCCTCCGCCACCCGCTCGGGAGGCTGGGCCTTGGCGGCGGCCACGAGCCGGATCCCCTCCGGAGAACGGCCCGACCGGCGCGCGGCGGCGGCGATGCGCTCCCGGACGCTCTGAAGGCGCTCCCGGATCGAGGACATTTCAGGACCCCTCTCCAGAGGGAATCAGAACACCCCGATGACCGCCCAGAGGCGGCCCGTCGGGGCGCCGTCGCGCCGGTAGGAGAAGAAACGGAAGGACTCCGAAAACGTGCACGGCCCAGGCGCCCCCACCTGAGCCTCGGGGATCCCGGCCGAGACCAGCTGGCGGCGGGAAGCCTCCGGGAGGTCGAGGAACCACTTGCCCCGTCCCAGGGGCACGGTGAAGTGCCGCCAGTCCGGGTAACGCTGCCGGAAGGGGGTGAGGCACTCCTCCCCCACCTCGTAGCACCGCCCCGAGATGGCCGGGCCCAGAGCCGCGAAGAGCGCCTCCGGGCGGCACCCGTAGCGCTCGCCCAGGAGCCGGACCGTCGCCGCCAGCACCCCGGCCGCGATCCCCTTCCGCCCCGCGTGAACCGCCGCCACCGCCCGCCGCTCGGCGTCGGCGATGAGGACGGGGAGGCAGTCCGCCGTCTGGACCGCCACCACCACCCCAGGCTCGGCCGTCACCACGGCGTCGGCGCAGACCCGGGCGCCCTCGGCGATCTCCTCGGCGGCGGCCACCTCCACCCCATGGACCTGGTGGACCTCGGCCACCCGCGCGGGCGGCACCTCCGCGGCCTCGAAGAAGCGCCGGCGGTTCTCCCGCACCCGCCCGGGCTCCTCCCCCTC
>JBBTDR010000394.1:0-10190 GCA_038042665.1 Nitrospinota bacterium | reverse complement strand
CCCTGCCAGGACATCTGCCCCACGCGGGCGCTCTTCCGCCGCCGGGACGGCATCGTGGACCTCAACGCCGAGTGGTGCATCGGCTGCAAGTCCTGCATGGCCGCCTGCCCCTACGATCAGCTCTTCATCGACCCGAACACGAACACGGCCGAGAAGTGCAACTTCTGCGCGAACCGCCTCGAATCCGGCCTCGAGCCCGCCTGCGTCGTCGTCTGCCCCACCCAGTGCCGGGTGTTCGGGGATCTGGTGGACCCCTCCTCCAAGTTCTCGAAGCTCATCCACCGCGAATCCGTCTCCGTCCGCAGGCCCGAGTACAACACCCGCCCCAACATCTACTACATCGAGGGGAGCCGCCAGCTGCTCGACCCCACTCACTCCGCCCAGTCGGGCATCTACAAGCAGGGCGAGATGGACGCGCAGCGCAAGGAGATGACGCCCCCCTGGGAGAGCCAGCGGGGCGGGGGCCGGGCCGTGTACGACACCTTCCACAAGACCCCCTGGGGGGAGAAGATCGAGATCTACCTCATGACCAAGGGCGTGAGCACGGGCCTGCTGGTGCTCAGCCTCCTCCTCTGGTGGTTCGGCTTCGAGAGCAGCCTCTTCTCCCTCTGGATGCCCCTCCTGAGCGGGCTGCTGCTCGCCGCGACGGGGGCGCTCCTCATCACCGACCTCAAGCAGCCCGGGCGGTTCCACTACATCCTCCTGCGGCCCAACTGGCGGAGCTGGATGGCCTGGGGCACCTGGTTCATCGCGGCGGACGGCGCGCTGACCGCCCTCTGGGTCCTGGCCGCCCTCGCGGGCGTCGAGGGGCTGCTGGAGCTCCTCCTCTGGCCCGCCGTGGCCGCCGGCGGCCTGGCCTCGATCTACACCGGCTTCTTCTTCGCCCAGGCCTCGGCCCGCGACCTCTGGAAGGGGAGCGAGAACACCCTCGACATCGCCATCCAGACGGGCCTCAAGGGCGCGGCGGCGCTCCTCTTCTTCGCGACCCTCCTCCCGATCGCCCAGCGGGACGAGTCGCTCGCCGTCCTCGGCACCGTGCTCTTCGTGCTCGTCCTGCTGCACGCCTGCGTGCTGGCGTTCTCGGCCCTGGCCCACCGCTCCGGCTCGACCGCCCACGATCGGGCGATCGATCTCCTCGTGCACGGGCCGTTCCGGGGGGATTCCTGGGGAGGCGCGGTGGCCCTGGGCTGCGCCCTCCCCCTTCTGCTCATCGGGTGGCGGGGCCTGGGCGGCTGGGGCGCCGTCTTGGCCGGCCTCTTCGCGGTGGCAGGCGCCTATTTCTGGGACCGGGTGTGGGTGCGGGCCGGCCAGGCCGTGCCCCTTTCCTAGCGGAGCCTCTCCGATGGCGGCGAACCACCTTCAACCGGCGCGCGGGGCGCGCGACATCGCTTCCCTGGGGCGGCCAGACCTCCTCGCGAAGGCCCCCCCGCCCGCCCCCGCGGGCCTCGAGAGCCACATCCAGACGAACGGCGCCCTCGCCTCCTACCCCAGCCCCGACAAGTGGGACCACTGGACGGAGTTCGAGAGCGCCCCGTGGCCCCGCAAGGTCCGGCGCAACTACATGCTGGTGCCGACGCTGTGCTTCAACTGCGAGGCGGGCTGCGGCCTCCTCGCCTACGTGGACAAGGACGACCTCAAGATCCGCAAGATCGAGGGCAACCCCCTCCACCCCGCCTCCCGGGGCCGCAACTGCGCCAAGGGCTGGGTCACCCTCAACCAGGTCTACGACCCCGACCGCATCCTCTACCCCTTGAAGCGGGCCGGCGGGCGCGGCGGGGGCAAGTGGGTGCGGGTGAGCTGGGACGAGGCCCTGGACGACATCGCCGCCCGGATGCGCAAGGCCATCCAGGAGAACCGCCGCAACGAGATCATCTACCACGTGGGGCGCCCCGGCGAGGACGGCTTCATGTTCCGCACCCTGGCCGCCTGGGGGACGGACGGCCACAACAGCCACACCAACGTGTGCAGCTCCTCGGCCCGCATCGGCCAGTTCCTCTGGAACGGATCGGACCGCCCCTCCCCCGACTTCACCAACGCCGACGCCATCCTCCTCATCAGCAGCCACCTGGACGCGGGCCACTACTACAACCCCACCGCCCAGCGCATCATCGAGGCCCAGATGGGCGGCGCCAAGCTCATCGTCATCGACCCCCGCCTCTCCAACACGGCCGCCAAGGCGGACCTCTGGCTGCCCGCCTACAGCGGCACCGAGGGGGCCCTCCTCCTCGCCATCGCCCGGCACCTGCTCGAGACGGAGCAGTACGACGCCGAGTTCGTCCGCGAGTGGTTCAACTGGGCCGACTACCTCCGCGCCGCCCACCCCGGGGACGCGGTCACCTTCGAGAACTTCATCCGGCGCCTCAAGGAGGAGTACGCCCAGTTCACCTTCCCTTACGCCGAAGAAGAGACGGGCGTCCCGGCCGACCTCATCGCCCAGGCGGCCCAGACGGTGGCCCGGGCGGGCAAGCGGCTGTGCGTGAACGTCTGGCGGGCGGCCGCGACCGGCAACCTCCACGGCTGGCAGATCGCGCGCTGCCTCTACCTCCTCCCCTCCCTCACCGGGGCCGTCGGGACGGTGGGGGGGACGAGCCTCGCCAGCTGGCACAAGCACGTCCCGGCCCACCCGAACCCCGCGCCCGGGCCCGGGAAGTGGAACGAGCTCCTCTTCCCGCGGGAGTACCCGCTGGCCTTCTTCGAGATGAGCTTCCTCATGCCCCACCTGATGAAGGACAAGGGGCACCGCGTGGAGGTCTACTTCACCCGGGTCTACAACCCCGTCTGGACCAACCCGGACGGCTTCATGTGGATCGAGATGCTCCGCGACGAGGAGAAGATGGGCTGCCACGTGGCCCTCACCCCCACCTGGAGCGAGACCGCCTGGTTCGCCGACTACATCCTCCCCATGGGGGTCGCCACCGAGCGCCACGACAACCAGAGCCAGGAGACCCACCCCGCGGCCTGGGTGGGCTTCCGCCAGCCGGTGCTGCGGGTGGCGCGCGAGCGCCTGGGGGAGAAGTTCGAGACGAGCCGGGAGGCCAACCCGGGCGAGGTCTGGGAGGAGAACGAGTTCCTCATCGAGCTCTCCTGGCGGGTGGACCCGGACGGCGCGCTCGGGGTCCGCCGGCACTTCGAGAGCCCCTACCGGCCGGGCGGGAAGATCACGGTGGAGGAGTACTACCGCTGGATGTTCGAGAACGGGGTGCCGGGCCTCCCCGAGGCGGCCGCGAAGGAGGGCCTCACCCCCCTCGAGTACATGCGCCGCTACGGCGTCTTCACCGTGGCGGACAACATCTTCGAGGTCCACATGGCGGAGCTTCCCCCGGCCCAGCTGGAGGGGGCCGAGGCGGACCCGGCGACCGGCGCCCTCCGCAAGGGGGGCCAGGCCATCGGCAGCCTGAGCCGGGGCAAGCCCCGGGCGGGCTTCGCCACCCCCTCGCGGAAGCTCGAGTTCTTCAGCCCCACCATGGCCGAGTGGCAGTGGGCGGACCAGGCCATCCCCCGCTACGCGAAGACCCACGTCTACTGGCGCGACCTGGACCGCTCCCAGAACGAGTTCGACCTGCTCCCGAACTACCGCCTCCCCACCCTCATCCACACCCGCTCGGCGGTGAAGTGGCTCTACGAGATCACCCACAACAACCCGCTCTGGGTGCACACCGAGGACGCCCGCCGGCTGGGCGTCCGGACGGGGGACCTGGTGCGGGTCGAGACGGAGATCGGCCACTTCGTCACCCGCTGCTGGGTGACCGAGGGGCTCAAGCCCGGCATCGTGGCCATGGCCCACCACCTCGGCCGCTGGCGGCTGCACGAAG
The DNA here is from genome assembly GCA_038042665.1 of Nitrospinota bacterium. Taxonomy (GTDB): domain Bacteria; phylum UBA8248; class UBA8248; order UBA8248; family UBA8248; genus 2-12-FULL-69-37. The sequence goes on along the minus strand of JBBTDR010000394.1, from coordinate 6,378 downwards.
AGATGGGCGCCCCCCGCATCGCCTCCGCCCTGGCCCGCCTGTGGGAGAAGGAGGGAGGCCGGTTCCAGATGCGCCAGGTCCACGGCGCCCAGCCCTTCGCGAGCCAGGACCCCGACACCGAGCGCATCTGGTGGCGCGAGGTGGGGGTGAACCAGAACCTCACCTTCCCGGTGAACCCCGACCCGGTGAGCGGGATGCACTGCTGGCACCAGCGGGTGAAGGTGCGCCCCGCCGGCCCGGGCGACCGCTACGGGGACATCCAGGCCGACACCCAGAAGAGCTTCGCCCACTACCAGAAGTGGCTGGAGATGGCCCGGCCCGCGCCCGGCCCCGGGGGGCTGCGCCGGCCGCTCTGGTTCCTCCGGCCCAACAGGCCCCAGCCGGAGGCCTACCAGCTCCCCGGATGAGCCCCCTCTTCCGGAGGCGCCCCACGCCCGGGGAACTCGCCGAGGAGGCCGAGCTGCGCCGCCAGCTCTACCGGGTGCAGGCGGCGGCCTTCCTCGAGCCCCCCGGCGCCGATCTCCTCGCCTTCCTGGCGGAGAGCTACCCCTTCCTCCTGCCCGGGGGGCCGCCGCGCGGGGAGGAGGGCCTCCAGGCCCTGCGCGCCGACTTCACCAGCCTCTTCCACCTCTCGGCCCCGCCCTACGAAGCCGCTCTGCTCGACGAGAGCGGCCACCTGAACGCCCGCGCGACGGACCGGGTGACGGACTTCTACCGCGCCTGCGGCTTCCGGCCCGTCCGCCGGGCGGGCCTCGTGGGGCTGGACCACCTGAGCGCGGAACTGGAGTTCATGGCCCATCTGGCGGAGGGGGAGCGGGAGGCCTGGCGGGCGGGGGACGGCGCGAAGGCGGGGGAGGCGCTGGGCCTCGAGGCGCGCTTCCTCGACGGGCACCTGCTGCGCTGGATGCCCGTCTTCACGGCGGCGGTGGAGGAGGAGGCGGAGACGGGGCTCTACCGCGCCCTCGCCCGCTGGACGCGGGAGTTCGCCCTGGCCGACCGCGCCCACATCGAGAAGCTGCGCAGGCGCGCCCGGCGCTGAAGCGGCGGGGGGGGGGGGGGGCGCCCGGAGGCCGTGCCCCCGAGCGCCGCATGGCGATTCGTTGGTGGAAGCGGGACGCTCAGGATTTCTTCTTGTACACCGCGCGCGTGGCGGTCGCGGCGATCTTCTTCTCCTTCTTCATCTTCTGGACGGCCTGGCTGACGGTGAGCTTGCTCTTGCCCGAGGCCTTGGCCAGGTCGCCCAGGGAGAAGGTGGCGCCCATCGAGGCCAGCACCTGGCCCCAGTCCGTGCGCTTGCCCCGGCGCCCGCGCTTGCCGGCCTTGGCTTTCACGCTCCCGCCGCCGGCGCCCAGGCGCTTCACCAGCTTCGCGATCTCGCCCCGCTGCCCGCGCAGGTTCCTGAGCTCGCGGTCGAGGGAGCCGATCTGGGAGTCGACCTCCGACAGCAGTTCCTTGGCTTTGGACAGGGCGCTCATCAGGCCTCCTTCATAATGGACATAATGGAATCCCGCATTCACATCCGGCGCGCCATATAACATATCATGAATATATATCATTGCAATCAGGAGGGCCGGCCCGGCCATCGAAAGATGAATATATATTCCGCCTCACGTCCCGAAACGAAATATATATCTTCGCCCTTTCGACGCGGGGGATCGCTCGAACTCAATCCGGAGGCGCCGCCGGCTTCCGCAGGGCGGCGCGGAAGGGTTCCCGATCGCCGGCCTCGCCCCTATGGTCCCCCCGGCGGGATGTACCGCCTCGCCCGGTCCTTGTGGATCGGCTTCATGGAGCGCAGGTAGGCCACGAGGGCGTCGAGGTCCTCTGGCGAGATGTTCTTGTAGAAGTGGTAGGCCATGGGGGGGTACATCTTGTCCCCGTCGCGGCGGAGGCCCTGGGTGATGGCGCGCTTAACCTCGGCGTCGCTCCACTCGCCGATGCCCGTCTCCTTGTCGGGGGTGATGTTGGGGGAGAAGACGGTGCCCCAGTGCCCGACGAGGGGGAAGCCGCCCGCGCCGAGCTGCTTGGCGAAGTCACGCTGCCCGGGCGCGATCATGGGGGTGTGGCACTCGGTGCAATGGCCGAGCGGCCCGGCGAGGTAGGCGCCGTAGCGCGGACGGTCGCCGCGCGGCACCTCGGGCACGCTCCCCACCGGGGGGCCATAGGCCGGGGGCAGGGGGATGCGGTAGATGGACTTGGGCGCTTTGTTGCGGATGGGCTTGAGATTGCGCAGGTAAGCCACGATGGCGTGGGCGTCGCGGTCGGAGATGCCCCGGTAGAGCTCGATCGGCATGGGGGGGCCGATGATGGAGCCGTCCGGCCGCTTGCCCTCGCGGATGGCGGCGACGATCTGCATGTCCGTCCACTTGCCCAGGCCGGTCTCGGGGTCTGGGGTGAGGTTCGAGGCGTAGGTGGTGAAGGGTTTCTCGTCCCAGACCGAGCCGCCCGCCATCTCGCGCGAGAAGTCGGGCCGGCCCTCGTGGGCGCCGGGGTTGTGGCAATTGCCGCAGGCCACGATGCTCCGCATGAGATAGGCGCCGCGCTCGAGCAGCGTCTCGGCGGATGCGGTTGCCGGCAAGATCAGGGCAGCGGCGAGGCCGCAGAGGGCAGTGCGGAGGCGGGGCATGGATGCTCTCCTCTTCAGGGCCGGTGAAAAAGAGAAACCAAACCACATCATCCAGGCGCTCGCCGCAGCCGTCATCGGCGGGCTGGGCAATCTGAAAGGGCCTTCTTCGACTCCATCCTCATCGGACTGGTGAACGCCTACGGGCACCTCTATGCCCCCGTCTTCGAACTCGCGTTCATGCACAGCTCCGTGTTCCGCTTTTCAGCCGGAAAGGTCGCATAGGCCCTGGATTAGGATAGGGGGCAAGCCAACTACCGGACGCTCTCTCATTCAGCTTGGACCGGTTGTCTGGGCGCGTCTGGGGACACGTCACAACCCCGGCTGAAACTGTACGATGGGAGAGCCCACTCCTACGATTCCTTCATAGCTCAGAACGGTCGCTCGTGGGTTCGGCCCCAGGGCGCCGAGAAGCATGAAAAGACCGTGGAGGCCACCACGCTCGAGTTCGCCTGCTGCGATCTCCTCCTCCGAATAGCCGAAAACGTCCTCGGCCTTTCCACCGGTCAACCGTGCGAGCACCCGTTTATCCCACGATCTTCCGGGTTCCCAAAGGGCGTTCGGATGGTCGAAGATGAAATGGTGAGAGAGAGTGCCGCTGGCGATGAACGCCGCACGGTGGCCAGCACGCTTCACCTCAAGACCGACGATCTCTCCCCACCGGCGGCTCCTCTCCGCCGGCCCCTCTTCAATGGAGAGGAGGATGACTGGAATCCTCCCGTTGGGGTTCAGGTACATGATGGGCACGATAGAGCCGTGGTCGAGCGCCTCCGCCTCGGTTGCCAGTTTGATCGGAAGACCCTTCTCCCGGCCCGCTTCGCAGAGCCTTGCCGCAAGCGCAGGTCCGCCAGGGAAATCGTACGGCACCGGGGGGAGATCTCGGCGGTGCTCGGGCGGAAGCCCCGCATTGACATGGGGAAGAAACCTGTCGAGGGTTCCCGCGTAGCGATGGGCCCCACCAATCCGGCTCATCGGGGCAGGGCTCCAGTGGGGGGAGGCGACCACCAACAGCTCCAGGCCCAGGCGTTCAATCTCCTCGGCTGCCTGGCGGAAGGCGGAGGTGGTTCGAACGTATAGGCCCTCCTCCCTCTCCCCGGCGACCATGATCCACGGATGAGGCGCCAAGTAGCCGAGCTCTACACCGGCCAACGTGCTCCCTCCAAGGTGTCGATCATCAGAGTGCATGCCTCATTTTTACCGACATTTCCCAGATAGCCTCTTGGAATGGCGAAAGTCTAGCACAATCGCCCTCAGGTGGAGCCCAAAATTCGCCTGTCGGTCGACCGTAAGTCCCGCCCATGGTCGTGGACCGGTCAGGGAGCGCCTTCGAAACCCGAGCATATTCGGATATTTGCCCATGGCGATCATCCCCTTGACAACGGGTCAAGGGGTGGTCACGGCCATCGAAAGATGAATATATATTCCGCCTCACGTCCCGAAACGAAATATATATCTTCGCCCTTTCGACGCGGGGGATCGCTCGAACTCAATCCGGAGGCGCCGCCGGCTTCCGCAGGGCGGCGCGCTTCGCCTCCTTGAGACAGCGCCGCAGCCGCCCCGCGCGCGCGGCCCACTCCCTCCAGGCGGCCTTGCCCGGCGGGCAGGCGCGCGCCCAGGCGCGGCAGCGCCCGATCATGGCCGCCGCCTCGCCGTCGAGGCGATCGAGCAGCTCGGCGGCGCGCCCCTCCAGGCCCGCCTCGCGGAAGAGGTTCTCGAGCATCCGGGAGCGGCCCTGCACCCCGGGGCGCAGGTTCATCGCCTGGGCGAGGGCGCGCACCCGGCCCCGGGTGAGGTAGATGCCCGAGCGGGCCGGGTTGACGAGGAGCTCCGCCACCTCGTGGAGGCCGCCCTCGCGGAAGACGCGCTCGATCTCGGACATGGGGGAAGGCCCTCTCCGGCGCCGGAGGGTTCCGATGATACCGCGCGCGGGCGCGCCCGTCCCCCCGCGGGGGAGCGGGGGCCGGAGGACCGCGGGATCAGCGGTTGAAGACGACGTCCTGGAGCAACCCCAGGAAGAGGACCAGCACCAGCGCCAGGGGGATGAGGGAGAGGGAGTGGATGAAGAACCGCTCCACCTTCAGGTGCATGAAGTACATGGCCACGAGCACCGCCTTGACCGCGGCCAGGAAGTAGATGGCCAGCTCGGCCGGGACCTTGGGCAGCACGAGCGAGGCCGCCACCGAGGCGAGGGCCAGGACGACCAGGTAGATCCAGATCAGGAGGTAGGGGGAGCCGTGCGGAGCGCTGTCCTTCATGCCGTTCGTCCCTTCGCGGAGCGGCCTACCCGAGGTAGAGCAGCGGGAAGAGGAAGATCCACACCACGTCCACGAAATGCCAGTACAGGCCGTTCATCTCGGCGCGGTGGCCGTAGCGGGCGACCCCGCCGGGCCGGGCCGCCACCGCGTAGAGGCTCGCGTTGGCCACGATGCCGCCCAGCACGTGCAGCCCGTGGAGGCCGGTCATGCCGTAGTAGAACGACCAGAACATCGACTTGGCGGGCAACAGCCCCTCGCGGATGTGGGCGGTGTACTCGACGCCCTTGATCGCCAGGAAGACCAGCCCCAGCAGGATGGTGAGGGCGAGGTGCAGGCGGAACCTCCGCTCGCCGCCGGTGCCGTGGGCGCGGTGGACCTCCACCATCGTGAAGCTCGAGGTGAGGAGGACGAGGGTGTTGATCGCCCCCAGGAGGGTGCTGTTGTGGTGGATCTCCTCCGACCAGCCCGTGCCGGCCAGGCGGAACAGGAGGTAGGAGACGATGAGGCCGCCGAACACCATGATCTCGGAGGCCAGGAACCACCAGACCCCCAGCTTGGCGGAGGGGAACGGCGTGCTTTCGGCCGCTTCCGCGGAAGGATGCGCGGCGGTGCTCATCGGTTCATCTCCCGGACGGCGCGAGCCATGCCTTTGCCCGCCCTAGCGGCCCGCCCCGCTGGGCGCGGGCCGGTGCTGGGGCACCCAATCCTCGTTCGTCCCCGGCAGGCCGTAGCCGTAGGGGGCGTGATAGACCTGGGGCACCTCCCCGGGCCAGTTCCCGTGAGGCGGGGGAGAGGGCGCGGTCCACTCCAGCGTGGTCCCCCCCCAGGGGTTCTCGGGAGCGGGCCGGCCGCGGAACATGCTCCAGAAGAAGTTGAAGGCGAAGGGCAGCTGGAAGAGCAGCATGATGATCGCCGACATGGTGATCATGCGGTTGAGCCCGCCCAGCGGGGCCAGGAACTCATACTGGCCCGGGTTGGCGATGCGCCGCATCATGCCGCCCACCCCCACCAGGTGCATGGGCACGAAGACGGCCAGGAAGAAAAGGAAGGTCCCCCAGAAGTGGATCTGGCCCAGGGCCTCGCCCATCATCCGGCCGAACATCTTGGGGTACCAGTAGTAGATCGCCGCGAAGCCCGCCAGGAAGACCGAGCTGAAGAGGGTGCTGTGGAAGTGGGCCACCACGAAGTAGGTGTCGTGGATGTAGATGTCCACCGCCGCCGAGCCGTTGAAGATGCCCGTCAGCCCGCCGAAGATGAACACCGACAGTCCGCCCACCGCGAACCACATCGGAGTGGCCAGGCGGATGGAGCCCTGCCAGAGGGTGGCCAGCATGGCGAAGACTATGAGGGCGAAGGGCACCGAGATCACGATGGTGGTGACGCTGAAGGGCGTCGCCAGCCGGGGGTCCAGGCCGCTGATGAACTGGTGGTGGGCCCACACGATGAAGCTCAGCCCCCCCGCCACCAGCCCGGCGATGATGATGGGCTTGTAGCCGAAGC
>JBBTDR010000393.1:0-10165 GCA_038042665.1 Nitrospinota bacterium | reverse complement strand
CGTCGATTCGCGGGTCGGCGGCATCAGCATCGATCTGGCCGGCCGCTGCGCGGGGGGGGGGGGGTAGCGCCCCCGGCGCGGCTTCATCATTCCCGCCGGATGTGCTAGAGAGTTGCCTTCCGCCGCGCGCGATCTCGGGTTGCGGATGGGCGCTTTTCCCCGGAGGGACGCATGAAGTTCCTGGCCGCCTTGGCCCAGATCGGCCCGACGCTGGGCAACGTCGAGGCGAACTTCAAGATCTTCGGGCAGGCCGTCCGCCAGGCCCGGCGGAGGGGGGCGGAGCTCCTGGTCTTCCCCGAGCTCTCGCTCACCGGCTACTTCCTCAAGGACATGGTGCCCGACGTGGCCGAGCGCACCGGGGGCGATCTCGTGAAGCGCGTGGCCGCCCTCAGCCGGGACATCGCGCTCGTGGTGGGCTTCATCGAGGAGTCCGCGCGCCACACCTTCTACAACGCGGGGGCCTACTTCGAGGGCGGCGAGCTCGTCCACCTCCACCGCAAGATCTACCTCCCGACCTACGGCCTCTTCGACGAGCACCGCTACGTCGGGGCGGGGAGCCAACTGCGGGCCTTCGACACCCGCTTCGGCCGGGCCGCCATCCTCGTGTGCGAGGACGCCTGGCACCCGAGCCTGGCCTACATCGCCGCCCAGGACGGGGCGGACCTCCTCTTCGTCCCCTCGGCCAGCCCGGCCCGGGGCGCCCAGCGGCGCAAGAAGGCCCCGGGCGCCGCGCCCGGGCGGGGCCCCACCCTCTCCATCCAGCGCACCTGGCAGTCCCTCAACCGCGCCTACGCCGCGGCCTTCAACCAGTATGTGTTCTTCTCGAACCGGGTGGGCTACGAGGACGGCATCCACTTCTGGGGGGGCTCGGAGATCGTCTCCCCCTCGGGGGAGGCGCTGGCCTCGGCGCCCCTGGGCAAGCCGCACCTCGCCCTCGCCGAGGTGGACACCGCCGAGGTGCGCCGCTCCCGCGTCATCTCCCCCACCCTGCGGGACGAGAACCTCCACCTCGTCCTCCGGGAGCTGCGCCGCATCGAGGGCCGGGGGAAGGACTAGGGGCGCAACCTCGGCAGGTTGTTCACTGTGGCTTCGTTCCTCAGCGGGTCTTCGTCAGGTTTCGCCCCCCTCTCCCCCTGGGAGAGGGGAGGGGGTGAGGGATTGTGGCGGCACCGAACCCTCCCTCACCCGGAGCGCCAAGCGGCCAGCCGCTCGGGCGCTCCGCCCTCTCCCAGGGGGAGAGGGGAAAAGACTGGCCCCCCGGAGTGAACAACGTGTCTGGATTCCACAGCTAGGGGCGCAACCCTAGCCCGTTGCGCGCGCCCCGCGGGGACGCGGCCTGACTCAGCCCTTCTTGGGCTCGAAGATCTCGACCAGCACGCCGTCCGGGGCCTCGAGGAAGAAGCCCCGGCCCGAGGGCAGCTGGAACTCGGGCTCGGCGATGGCGGCCCCCTTGCGCTGGGCCTCGGCCAGCGCCGCGTCCAGGTCGTCCACGGCGAGGCAGAGGTGGTTAAAGCCGTAATGCGCGTTGGCGGGGGCGGGGGTGTGGCGCTCGCCCGCGCGGGAGGCGCGGATGTAGAGGAGGGCCTCCCCCACCCGCAGGCGGATGTTCCGGGCGCCGCGCAGGTCGCCGTCGGCGTAGATCTCCGCCCCCAGCATCTGGGCGTACCACGCCGCTGCGGCCCGGGGGTCGGGGCTGGCGAGGTGGATGTGGTGGATGGCGCCCCGGATCTGCAAGGATGCCTCCTCCCCCATTCCGCCGGGATGAGCTCGAAGAGGGCCCCCTCGGGGCCGGCGCTGGGAGGGGGCGTGGCGGCCGCCGGGATGGCCAAGGGGCCCTTCCGGATGAAGATGCCCCCACCGTAGCCGCGCCCCCGCGGAGGGTCAAGCCGGGGCGTTGCCAGCGGGGGCCGCGCCCGGCATCATGGGCGCGGAGGAAGGGAGGACGCCCGTGAGCCGAACGCCCCCGAAGGCCGCCGCCGGCCCCGCCGCCCAGGCCCTGGCCGAGCTCGAGCTGGAGGAGCGCCTGGTGGTGGACCTCCTCGCGGGCTTCCTCCGCGACGAGGTGACCAAGGTCGGGGTGAAGCGGCTGGTGCTCGGCCTCTCCGGGGGCATCGACAGCGCCCTCTCGGCCTTCCTGGCCGCCCGGGCCATGGGGCCCGGGAACGTCACCGGGGTCATCATGCCCTACCGCACCTCCAGCCCCCAGAGCGAGGCCGACGCCCGGGCGGTGGCCCAGGCGAGCGGCATCCAGATCCGGGTGGTGGACATCAGCCCCCAGCTCGACGCCTACTTCGATCGCTTCCCGGACGCCGGCCGGCTGCGCCGGGGCAACAAGATGGCCCGCGAGCGGATGACCATCCTCTACGACCACTCGGCCTTGCTCTCGGCGCTGGTGGTGGGGACCTCGAACAAGACCGAGCTCATGCTCGGCTACGGCACCCTCTTTGGCGACATGGCCAGCGCCGTGAACCCCATCGGCGACCTCTACAAGACCCAGGTGCGCCAGCTCTCGCGCTGGCTCGGGATGCCCGCCCAGGTGGTGGAGAAGCCCCCCTCGGCCGACCTCTGGGTGGGCCAGACGGACGAGGAGGAGCTCGGCTACGCCTACGAGGAAGCCGACGCCGTCCTCTTCCGGATGGTCGACTGCCGCTGGGGGCGGCGGGACTTGATCGAGGCCGGCTTCGCCCCCGCCCTCGTGGACGGCATCCAGCGCCTCGTCCAGCGGAGCCAGTACAAGCGCAGGCTCCCCCTCATCGCCAAGGTCAGCCACCGCACCATCGACCGCGACTTCCGCTACGCCCGCGACTGGGGCCTCTAGCCCGCGCCGGGCCGCCGCGATCGGGGGCTTGAGGAACCCCCCGGCCTTGTGGCACGATCCGGGGCACGCATCGGCCCACCCAGGATCGCGCGGCGCTCCCCGGCGCCGCCAGGGGAGGGGACGGCATGGCCCTCAAGACCCTCGAGGAAGGCAGCCCGGCGCCGGACTTCGGCCTGAAGGACGGCGAGGGGAAGGAGCACCGCCTCTCCCGCTACCGGGGCAGGAAAATCGTCCTCTACTTCTATCCCAGGGACGACACCCCGGGCTGCACCGTCGAGGCCCAGGAGTTCAACAAGGCCCTCAAGAAGATCGGGGAGAAGGGGGCCGTCGTCCTCGGGGTGAGCCCGGACGGCCCCGAGAGCCACCAGGGGTTCTGCGCCAAGCTCTCCCTCCGCTTCCCCCTGCTCTCGGACCCCGAGGGCAAGATCGCCGCCAAGTACGGCGCCTACGGCGAGCGGACCCTCTACGGGCGCACCTTCATGGGCGTCTACCGCACCACCTACGTCATCGACGAGCGGGGCCGGATCGCGAAGGTCTTCAAGAACGTCAAGGTCGAGGGCCACGCCAAGGAAGTGCTCCAGGCGCTGTGAAGAGCGGGCGGCGGGGAGGACCCATCATGCGCGGGACGGCGGACGGCTTCCGGTTCCCCGGCATGGGGTTCTGGTTGCTCCTGGCGGCGCTTCTCCTGGCCTCCCCCGCGGCGGCCGACGGGATCGACCTCGAGCCCGAGCGGCCGTACGGGGACGTCCTCCTCCTCTACGGCAAGGGGCTGGCCAGCCGGGCGCCGCTCTGGCGCTGCGAGCCGGCGCGCAAGTTCGCCTGCGAGCGGGAGGGCTGCGCCGAGGAAGGGGACCGGGCATGGCTCGCGCTCGACTTCGCCCGGGGCACCTACCGGCGCTGCGACCGCAGGGGATGCGAGACCCACCCGATGGCACACCGCGTGAGCGGGATCTTCACCCTGATCGATCTGGCCGGCGGCGGGGCCTTCCTCAAAGCCGTGAACGATGGGAGCGCGTACGTCGAGGCCGTGAGCGAGAAGAGCGGCGTCGTCCTCTCCTTCGGGGCCTGCGCCCCCGCCGGGCGCGCCCTCGCGCCGTAAGGGGGAGATCCTCCCCGCTCCCGCCGGGCGCGCGGATCAGCTCACGATAGGCAGGGACATCCCCCCGCCCCTCTTGCGCAGGGCGTTGAGCCTGGCGACGAGGCCCATCACCTCCACCCCCTGGCGGTCCGCCGCTTCTTCGAGCGTCCCTTCGGGCGCGCCCCCTCCGCCGCATCCCGCCCCGCCCGCCTGGATCCCGAAGGAGGCCAGCACCGCCGCCGCCCCCGGGTGCATCTCCGCCGCCTCGGCCACCGCCGTGCCGGGGGTGAAGGGGAGCTCCGGGGCGACGCTCGCCACCCGCCGGCGGAAGTCGGCGGAGGCGGCCTTGAGGCGCGCGATCTCCTCCTCCGCCGCGTAGCGGAAGTCGAGGAAGCGCGCGTCGAGGCGGCCGAGGCCGCCGCGCAGGCGCCGGAGGCGGGCGCCCAGCACGGCCAGGGCGAGCAGGAGCGCGATCTCGCCGATGAGGAGCAGGGTCAGCACACGGGACTCCTTCCGCGGGAAGGCGGGAAGCATTGGACAGGGGAGAGGCCCCGGCTGTCAACGTTCCAGGGCGGGGGGCCGGCCCCCCGTGAGCCTAGCCGCCCGGCCCCGGGGGGGATTATCATCCCCCCCAGTGCTCCGGCGCATTCATTTCCGACGGCTGACGGAGGAAGAGTCTTCATGAGCCCATTCACCCGCACCGCCCTCCTCTGGGGAGGGCTGCTCCTCGGGGCGGCGGCCGTCCCCGCCCCCGCCCGGGCCCAGCACGCCCATCCGCCCCAGGTGCAGGTCCAGACGAAAGCCGCCCCCCCGGCGGACTCCCCCATGCGCATGACGATGGAGGAGCTCCACAAGCACGGGGGCGTCCCCCCGGCCTGGAAGTTCCAGGTTCCCCCCGGCGACGCGAAGGAGGGGCGCGAGACCTTCGTGACGCTGGAGTGCTTCGCCTGCCACCGCGTCCAGGGCGAGAGCTTCCCCCGGCGCGAGGCCAAGCCCGACGAGAAGGGCCCCGACCTCACCGGCATGGGGGCCAGGCACCCGGCGGAGTACCTCTTCGAGTCCATCCTCCACCCCAACCGGGTCATCGTGAGCGACCCGGGCTTCACCGGGAAGGACAACCTCTCCATCATGCCGAGCTACAACCACCTCCTCACCCTCGAGGACGCCGTGAACCTGACGGCCTACCTCAAGGGCCTGACGGCGGGCGGCCGCCCGAGCGGCGCGGCGCAGCCGCCGGGGGGCGATCGCGGGCACGGGCAAACCTCCCAGGCGGCCCCGCCCGCCCCGGCCCCCGCCGGGGAGGGAGCCCCAAGCGGCCCGCCGCCTGTAGGCCCCGGGGAGGGGCCCTTCACCGAGCTCCGCGTCCGGGGCGGCAAGCTGGCCGCGGGCCCCAAGGTCCTCCGGGTGAAGCAGGGCGACACCGTGCGCCTGCGCTTCGCCGTGGACAAGGCGATGGAGCTTCACCTGCACGGCTACAACATCGAGCGCAAGGCCAAGCCCGACGCTCCGGCCGAGATGGTGTTCCGCGCCCGGGCGGCGGGGCGCTTCCCGGTCGAGGGGCACGCCGAGGGCGCCCAGGGCGGCGGCCACGGCCACGGTGGGGAGGGCGTCTTGCTCTACCTCGAGGTGCACCCGCGTTGAGGAGAGGGGCGATGAGGCGGCGCGCGGCGAAGCGTTGGCTGGCGGCGGGCGGAGCGGTTCTCGCGTGGGGGGCCCCCGCCCCCGCCCTCGCTCACGCCTTCGAGAAGCGCTACGACCTCCCGATCCCGCTCGAGATGTTCCTCGCGGGCGCGGGGCTGGCGGTGGCGCTCTCCTTCATCGTGATGGGGTTCTTCGTCCGCAGCGGCGGGCGGCACTTCGACTACCCGCGCTTCGACCTCCTCCGGCTGGCGCCCTTCCGCCTCCTCGCCCATCGCTCCGTGCGGCTCGCGGCCCGGGGCTTCTCGGCGGCGGCGTTCCTCCTGATCCTCCTGGCGGGCTTCCTCGGGGAGCAGAACCCCATGCGGAACATCATCACCACCGCGGTGTGGATCGTCTGGTGGGTGGGGATGGCCTACGTCTGCTCCCTCCTCGGGGACGCCTGGTCCCTCCTCAACCCGTGGGGCAGCCTCTTCGCCGGGGCGGAGGCCCTCCACCGGCGCCTCCGGCCCGGGGCCCCGCTCTCCCTGAACCTGCCCCTTCCGGCCCGGGTGGGGTCCTGGCCCGCCGCGGCGCTCTTCCTGTGGTTCGCCTGGGCCGAGATCGGCTGGCAGAACAACTTCGTCCCCGCGAACATCGCCTTCGCCGCGGGCGTCTACTCCCTCATCACCTGGGGGGGGATGCTCCTCTTCGGCCGGGAGGAGTGGCTGCGCCGGGGCGAGGCGTTCGCGGTGGTGTTCGGGCTGCTGGGGCGCTTCGGGGTGACCGAGGCCCGGACCGGCCCGGGCGGCCGCCGGGAGTGGAACCTCCGCCCGCCCGCCGTGGGCCTGCTGGCCAAGGAGGTCCCCCATCCCTCCGCGGTGGCGCTGGTGCTCATGGTGCTCGCCACCGTGACCTTCGACGGCTTCACCGAGACGGCCCAATGGCAGGGCCTGCGGACGCGCCTCTTCGACCTCTTCGCCTGGCTGGGCGCCCGGACGGCCTTCCAGATGGCGGACGCCTTCGCCCTCTGCGCCGCCCCGGCGATCTTCTTCCTGGTCTATCTCCTGTTCGCCTGGCTCGTGCGCCTGGCGGGCGGGCGGGTCCTTCCGGCGGGGGAGGTGGCGCGGCGCTTCGTCTTCTCCCTCGTCCCCATCGCCATCGGCTACCACCTGGCGCACTACTTCTCCTACCTCTTCATCCAGGGGCAGCGGCTCATCCCCCTGGCCTCGGACCCCTTCGGCTGGGGCTGGAACCTGCTGGGCACGGCGGGCTACGAGGTGGACATCGGCATCGTGGAGGCGCGGCTGGTGTGGAACCTCTCGCTGGCGGCCATCGTGCTGGGCCACATCTTCGCCGTCTACCTGGCCCACGTCGTGGCCCTGGGGGCCCTCAAGGACCGCCGCCTGGCCCTCCGGAGCCAGTACCCCATGCTGGTCCTCATGGTGGGCTACACCGTGCTGAGCCTCTGGATCATCGCCCAGCCGATCGTGGGGTGAGGGGGCCGGGTGCAATCTTTCCGTCCCCGGGTTATAGTGCGGCCAGCTCGCCCAGCACAAACGCAAAAGCCCGATGCCGGCCCTCCCCGCAAGACAGCGGGCCGGGCCCTTTTTCGCTGGAGGATGTCCGGATGAAGTCCGCGGCGCTCGCTCTCGTGGTCTCCCTTCTCCTCGCCCTCCCCGCCCAGGCCTACGACCCCGCCCGCCACCCCGCGCCGAACGTCCAGGGCGGCGCCTACGACCAGGGGCGCCTCAAGCTCCAGGGCGGGGAGTGGGAGGAGGCCTCCGCTCTCTTCCGCCAGGCCGCCGGGGAGGACAGGACGGACCACCGCGCCTGGACCCTCCTGGGCTACAGCCTCAGCCGCCTGGGCCGGCCGCGCGAGGCCCTCTCCGCCTACGACGAGGCCCTGCGCCTCAACCCGGCCTACGCCGAGGCCCTGGAGTACCGGGGCATCGCCCACGCCGCGATGGGCAACCTGGAGCTCGCCCGGCGCGACCTGGCCCGTCTCCTCCAGCTCGGCTCCCCCCTGGCCGAGGACCTGGGGAAGGCCATCGCGGCCTCCGGGCGGAGGGACTGATTCCCCTGCGCGGAGGGCCGGGCCGTGGTTTTTTCTGTCCGCCTCGGCCGGTCCGGCGTTGCGCTGTCACTCTGAACCCTTCGCGCTGCTCAGGGCAGGCTCCGCGAAGCGGAGTGAAGAGCCTCGGTTCAAGAATCCACACCGGGATTCTTCGCTTCCCTCGGTCCGAGCTCAGGCCGAGGGGCGCTCAGAATGACAGGCAAAGGCGAGAAGCAGATCCTCCGATCGCGAGGATCTAATGGATGAATTCGAGTTCTTCCTCGAGAAGCCCTGGTCGGACGGCCTGCCCGTCGTCACCCCGACGGAGGAGAGAATCGCGGCCATGCTCGCGGGCACGAGGCGCGATCCGGGCGAGGTGATCGGGAACGTCCCCCCCGCGAACGAGGAGGCCACCGTGCGAGGGGTGGCCATCCACGCCCTCATGGCGGGCTGCAAGCCGGACTACCTGCCGGTCGTCCTCGGGGGCCTCGCCCTCATGCTGCGGGAGGAGTTCAACCTGAACGGGGTGCAGGGCACCATGCACGGGGTGGCCCCCCTCATGATCGTGAACGGCCCCCACGCGGAGAAGATCGGCATCCACGCCGGGAACGGCTGCTTCGGCCCCGGCTTCCGGGCGAACGCGACGATCGGGAGGGCCATCCGCCTCATCCTGCTGAACCTGGGGGGCGGCATCCCCGGGGTGTCCTCCATGACCGTCCTCGGGAGCCCCCTGCGCTACACCGCCTGCGTGGGCGAGAACCTGGCGCAGAGCCCCTGGGAGAGCCTGGCCGCCTCGAAGGGCTACGGGCCCGGGGAGGCCGTCATCACCTGCGCGATGGTGGAGGGCCCGCGCCTCCACTTCGACGATACGAGCGCCGAGCCCCTGCGCCTGCTCACCGGGGTCGCCGACGCCATGACGGGGCTCGGCTCCTGGAACATGCACGTCCGCTCCGACATGGTGGTGGCCATGGGCCCCCAGCACGCGGAGGTCTGCGCCAAGGGGGGCATGAGCCGGGCGGACGCCCACGCGGAGCTCTGCGCCCTGGCGGGCCGGAGGGTGGGGGACCTCAAGCGCGGGGGCAACTGGCGCCGGAGCCGGGCGCTCGAGCTGCCCATCCCCGTGGACCCGGACGACGACGATTTTTTCGTCCCCGCCATCAAGAGGCCGGAGGACCTCCAGCTCATCGTGGCCGGAGGGCGGGGCTCCTGCACGGGCGTCTTCCACGGCTGGAGCGGCGGGAGTAGAGCGGTGCACGGGAGGTATGAGGCGTGATCCCGGCGCCCGCATCCCGGCGATCTGTAGGGGCAGGCCCCCGCGCCTGCCCCGGTCCCTGACGGAGGGCGGCCACGGGGGGCCGCCCCTACGGCTGGGAGAGGGGTGGGGTGAGGGGTGTAGGGGCGGAGCGAGGGGTACGTAGGGGCAGGCCCCTGTGCCTGCCCTGGTCCCTGACGGAGGGCGGCCACGGGGGGCCGCCCTTACAACCCCCTGTCTGTCCGATGGAGGCTCCTCGATGACCGAGCCCTTGGACGAGTTCGAGTTCTTCTTCGAGAAGCCCTGGTCGGACGGGCTCCCGGTGGTGACGCCCACCGAGGCGCGCATCGCGGCCATGCTCGGAGGCACGAGGCGCGGCCCCGGGGAGCTGATCGGCCTCATCCCCCCCGCGATGGGGGAGTGCACCGTGCGCGCCGCCGCCGTCCACGCCGTCATGGCGGGCTGCAAGCCGGAGTACCTGCCCGTGGTGCTGGCGGGCCTCGAAGCCGTGCTGGTGGAGGAGTTCGCCCTGAACGGCATCCAGGCCACCATGCACAGCTGCGCGCCGCTCTTGATCGTGAACGGCCCCTACGGGAAGCGGATCGGCCTCCACGGCGGGAGCGGCTGCTTCGGCCCCTGCTTCCGCGCGAACGCGACCATCGGCCGGGCGCTCCGGCTCATCCTCCTCAACCTCGGCGCCGGCATCCCGGGGGTCGTGTCGATGACCACCTTCTCCCAGCCCTCGCGCTTCACCTACTGCATCCGGGAGAACGAGGAGGAGAGCCCCTGGGAGCCCCTCTCCGTCTCGCGCGGCCTGAGGCCGGACCAGGACGCCGTGACCGTCATCGCCTGCGAGAACCCCAAGCTCGTCTTCGACGACATGAGCCGGGAGCCCGAGGGGGTCCTCCACGCCGTCGCCGACGCCATGGCCAACATGGGCTCCATGAACGCCCTCCGCGAGACCGACATGGTGCTCGCGGCCGGCCCCGAGCACGGGCGCATCTTCCAGCGGGCGGGGTGGAGCCGAAAGGACGTGAGCGGCTGGCTGTGCCGGAACGCCGGGCGCACCGTGGGCCAGCTCAAGCGGGGCGGGGGCTGGCACGCGGACCGGATCCACGCCCTGGCCATGAAGGTGGATTTGAAGGACGACAACTTCTTCGTCCCCACCCTCAAGGACCCCGGGGACCTCGTGATCCTGTGCGCGGGGGGCATCCCCGGGCCCATCAGCTGCGTCATGCACGGCTGGAACGGCGCGAGCCGGAATTTGACCAGGGCGTATGAGGCGTAGGACAAACTGACCTTCCCAAATATGTAGGGGCGACCGGCCGGGCGCCCCTACTGTTT
>JBBTDR010000392.1:0-4305 GCA_038042665.1 Nitrospinota bacterium | reverse complement strand
GCAGGGTGAGGGAGGGTTTGGCGGCGCCGAGGCTTCCCCTCACCCCCGCCCTCTACCAAGGGGAGAGGGGGTCAAGGCGTCCCGGCGCGCGTCCCGGGCGGAAGCGGCGGGAGCCGGGCCCTTATAGGCCCGGCTCCCGGAAAACCCTGCTGGCTGGTGACGCAGGGGCGGGTTTGACTTCGGCGAGCTCAGTCGAGCCGAAACCCGCCCCTACCCGCGGCCCATGCGCGCCCTCACGGCGAGAACGGGCTCGCGGCCTGGAGGACGATGCCGCTCAAGTCCGGCAGCGCCGTGATCAGCGTCCGCAGCGCCAGCGCCACGCCCTCGGCCACCGCCGCCTTGATGGTGTTCGCGCTGATCGAGTCGCTCAGCCCGGAAATCGTCTCCGTCGCGGCGTTGCCGGCGGCGCTGATGATCGCCTGGGAGAGCGAGACGAGATAGCTGCTGTCCGACGCCACGGCGAGGCCCGACTGCCGCGCCCCGAGCAGCAGGCCCTGGGCGGCGGCCCGGGCGGCGACGATGACGGCGGCGAGCTGGTTCGCGAAGCCGCTGGTGGTGCTCACCCCTCCGCCGATGCCGGTCTTGAGCGTGACGCCGGAGAGGATGCTGGAGAAGGAGCTCGGCAAGGTGCCGGCGAATTGGGAGCGGGCCTCGAGGACGGTGCCCGCCAGGGCCTCCCCGCCGATGGGGTTGAAGGTGGTGTTGCTTCCCGCCTGGCCCGCGGTCGTGGAACCCCGGAAGACGCCCTCGCCGCCCGAGCGCGGGGTGGCGGTCAGGGAGCCCCCCTCCCGCCTCGCCGCCCCGACCGCCCCCCGCATGACCGCCTCGGCGAGGTCGGCGAACGTGATCGCGTGGTTGGCGCTGCCGGCCAGGTTCGAGCGGGGGTTCAACCCGCCCGCGCCGGAGGTGAAGCCCCCGAAGACGCCCAGGACGGCGTTGATGGTGACCGAGGGCAGGGACGAGGAGCCCGCCGTGGCCGAGAGGTCCGAGGCGGAAATCGCCCCCCGCACGGAGTCGCGGATGACCCCCATCACCCGGTTGTTCGACGAGTTCGCCGAGAACGCCGCCTGGGCGGCCACCCGCGCCGCGTTGGTGGCGTTCTTGGCGATCGCGGAGCGGTCCTCGTTCCGGTTGGCCGCGCCCTGGACGGCGCCTCGCCCGGCGTCGTAGGCGATGGTGAAGATGACGTTCGTATCCCCCGCGTTGGCCTGGATGACCTCCGAGATCACGGACTCCACGGTCGCGGACGTGGCCGTCTGGATCCTCCCCCGGGCGGTGCCCGTGATGACGCCCCGGGCGTGCCCGGTGGCGACGTCGGCATCGGTGTCGCTTGAGAATTGGCCCCCCGCGCCGGTGAGGGCCTGGAGGGCGGACAAGGATTCCGTGGAGATGGTGTTCAGGGTGGCGGTGTCCGCCGTTCCCCCGAGGAAGGCGCCGAAGAAGAGCCCCCGGGCGATGTCCCGCGCCCTGGCGATCGTGTCCAGCGTGCCCGCCCCGGCGTTCGCCTTGGCCCCTTGGTAGGCCCCCTGGGAGGCGGCTCGGATCACGTCGGCCGGGACCGCCCCGGCGCCCACGGCGGCCGGGACGGCGTTGAGCACGACGTTGACCAATTGGTCGGTCAGGTCGTTCTGGTTGACCGTCGTGCTGAAGTTCTGGACGGCCGCCTCGGCCGCGAGCATGATCAGCGAAGTTCGGTCCGACGAGCTGGCCGCGACCACCTGGGCGGCCCGGATGACGCCGTCCAGCGCGCCGCGCCCGGCGGTCCCCCGGCTGTCAACGGATATATTCGGGTCCTGCGCGTTCGTCTGGGCGGCCAGGACCGCCCCCTTGGCCACGGCCGCGGCGATGGAGAACAGGTTCGTCCCGGAGGAGGTCAAGGTCACGGTGGCGGGCTGGTTCTTCATGAGGCCCTCGGCCGCCCCGCGCACCGCCGCGATCATTCTGGAGGTGGACCGGTTGCTCGACTCGTCCACCCCGCTCACCGCGCCATCGATCACCGTCTCGGCGAACTTCGCGGGATTGGCCGCGTCGGTGGCCACGGCGCTCGGGTTCAGCAGGCCCGAGACGCCGAGGAGCACGCCCTTGGCCGCGTTCTCGGAGACCGTGCGGAGGTCCGAGCTGCTCAGCCCCCGATCGGCCCCCCCTTCGACGGCGCCCAGGAGGGCGTTCGCCGCCACGGGGGTGATGTTCGCGGCCGTATCATTGAAGCCCGGCTTCGTCCGTACGGCCTGGACGGCGGTCTGGGCCGCCGCCGCGGTGATGGTGGCGAAGTCCCGCGCGGCTTCGTCCGCGCCGAAGACGGCCCCCGCCACCGCGTGGGCGGCGATGTCGTCGAACCCGAGCGCCTGGCCATCCTCCATCCCGCCCCCGTTCAGGACGAAGGCGTTGATGGCGGCCTGGACGGCGGCCGTGGTCACGGAGGTCAGCGTGGCCGGGACGTCGCTCAGGTCGGAGAACCTTTGGGCCCCTTGCACCGCGCCCCCGACGGCGTCCGTGACCGTGTCCGCCACCTTGTCGTTGGCCGGGACCGCGGCGGCCGCCTGGGCCGCCTGGACGATGCTCGTGATGGCGGCGGAGGTGAGAGCGGTTTGGGTGGCGGGGCCCTCGTTCCTGAATTGCGACCCCTGGGCCGCGCCCAGCACCAAATCCCGGGCCAGGGTGGTCAGGATCGCGCTGGCGATGTTGGTCTGGATGGTCTGGGCCGCGAACGCCGCGATGTCCGGCCCCGTGATGCGGGCCCGCGCCCCCTCGCGCGCCTTGGCGCGCGCGAGGCCTTGGAAGACGCCAGTGTTCAGGTTGGCGGGGCTCGCGCTGGGTGTGATCGTTTGCGAGATCGCCTGGATGGCCGCCTCGGCGGCCCCCGCCGCGGTCTGGAGGGTGGCCTCGTCCGTGACGCCCTCGCGGATCAGCCCCCGGAGGAAGCCGTCCGCCGCGAACCTCGCCCTCACCCTCACCACATCATCCGTGGAGTCGTTCGAGATCGAGACGTTTCTCGTCACCGCCTGCTGGTAGATGGCGGCCGCCACGGCCGCGGCCACGCTGGTGACGCTCCCGCCGGCCTGGGCCGCGCCCCGCCCGGCCCCGAGACCCACGTTGATCAGGATGTCGAAGATGTCGCTGCTCGACTTGGTGTTGGTCGGCACCGTGTAGGCCGTGAGCACGGCCGAGGCCGCCGAGGCGGCGATGGCGGGGATGAGGTCGGCCCTCCCCACGGCGCTCGCCCCGAGGACCGCCCCCCGGATCGCCCCCTGGGAGGCGTTGAAGGTGTTGTCGATGACGGCCCCGGCGGCGTTCACCGCCGTGACCGAGGCCACGATGGCCGCCACCGAGGCCGTGATGGCGGCGCTGGTCAGGTCGTTCCCGGTGCGGAACGCGTTCTTGACCGCGCCCCGCACGGCGGCCTGGGCGATGCGAAAGGCCTCGTCCTCCGAGGCGGGCCCCACGGCGTTGCCGGCGCGGGTCCCGATCTCGGAGAAGGGATTATGCTTGATGTCCGACTGGACCTTGGCCGCCTGGGCGCTGCCGCCCAGGGCGGCTTGCTGATCCGCTAGGAGAGTGGGGAAGATGGCCTGGACATCCGCCAGGGTCTGCGACGCGAACTGCTGCTCAAGAGCCGAGACGTCCAGCGCGGTGACAAGCGGGGCGGTGATGACAGGCGCGATAGGCGCGGTGACAGGCGGGGTGAAAAACCCCAGGGCGATAAGCTGCTCCGGCGTGCAGGAGGCCGGCGTCGCCGCGGAACAGGTGGCCGCCTGATCGAGGCGGATGGGCGGCGGCGGTGCCGGAGTAAAGATAGGCGCGAAGAAAGGCGTCACCGTCGGGGGAGCCACGAACACCCCCGGCGGAAGAGCCCCCGGCGGAAGGGCACCGGGCGCAAAAGCCCCCGGCGGAAGGGCACCGGGCGGAAGGGCACCGGGCGCAAAAGCCCCCGGCGGAAGGGCACCGGGCGCAAGAGCCCCCAGCGGCGCAGCAATCCCAGCGATGGCCAGCGCAGGCGCTGCCTGCGCTTGTGTCCCTGCGACGTCCGAGGCCGCCTGAAGGGCGGTCACCTGGGCCGCCCCAATCCCGGCCGCCTGGGCGCCCTGGATCACGCCCGCCGAGGACGCCTGGGCGATCCCGGCCATCTGGGCCGCCCCAATCCCGGCCGCCTGGGCCCCCTGGATGACGCCCGCCGAGGAGGCCTGGGCCATCGCGGTTATCTGGGCCGCCGCCATCCCGGCCGCCTGGGCGCCCTGCATCATGCCCGCCGAGGACGCCTGGGCCAACACGGCCATCTGGGCCGCCCCAATCACGGCCGCCTGGGCG
>JBBTDR010000391.1:0-5774 GCA_038042665.1 Nitrospinota bacterium | reverse complement strand
GGTTCGGTGTCACCGGGATTTTTTTCCCTCACCCCCTTCCCCTCTCCCCCCGGGAGAGGGGAGCCGAGGTCAACATGGTGTTTCCTGCATCCAACCGGCCGCCCGCTGAACCGCCTGGCGAGACCCCGCTTCAGTCCCTCTTGATGAACAGCCCGTTGTAAACTAGGGCGGCAGCGGCCCCGCCCGCCAGGGGGCCGATCCAGTAGACGAGGTGGTTGAACCCCTCGAAGCCCCCGCCCGCCAGGGCCGGGCCGAAGGTGCGGGCCGGGTTCATGGAGGCGCCCGTCAGGGGGCCGCCCACCAGGATGTCCGCCGCGACGGTGAGGCCGATCCCGAAGCCGCCGATGCTGGGATGGCGCTCGTCCACCGCCGTCCCCCAGACGGCGGTGACGAGGAAGAAGGTCAGGATGAGCTCCAGGAGAACGGCCGCTCCGAAGCCCACGCCGGGCGCCAGGGCGGGGGTGCCGAGCTTCACCTTCATCCAGACCTCGGGGGCGAAGATGGCCCGCAGAAGCAGGCCCGCCACGGTCGCCCCGACGAGCTGGCTGAGGATGTAGGCGATCCCCGTCCCGGTGTCCATCTTGCCCGTCACCATGAAGCCGAAGGTCACGGCGGGGTTCACGTGCCCCCCCGAGACGTGGCCGAAGGCGGAGATCATGATCGAGAGGATGAGGCCGTGGGCCACGGCGATCCCCAAGAGGCCCACCCCTCCGTTGGTCTTGGCGTCGAGGATGATGGCCCCCGCCCCGATGAAGCACAGGGCGAAGGTGGCGATGGCCTCCGCGGCGCAGGCTCTTCCGGTTGGGTTCATGGATGGCTCCTCGGCGCCGCCCCCGGACGGAGGGGGAGCGCCCTTGCAATGGGAATGCGGAAGCTGCCGGGCGGGTGTCGGCGCGCGCGGGGTCCCGCCAGGCTCCCGCGCCGCGCCAGCGGCTTGGACCGGGCGATTATACCAACGCGGGCGCGGCCGCCGGTGAAAATTCCGCGGTTCAGTTCACCACGTGCCGGGGCCTCCCGGCGAGGAAGGCCGCCACGTTCTCGGCGGCGAGGAGGAGCCCCGCCTCGGTCACCTCGGGGGTGATGCCCGCGTTGTGGGGGGAGAGCACCACCTGGGGGAGCTTCGTGAGGGGGTGATCGGCGGGCAGGGGCTCCGCCTCGAACACGTCGAGCCCGGCCCCCGCGAACCGGCCCGAGGCGAGGGCGCCGAGCAGCGCTCCCTCCTCCACGATGGGGCCGCGCGCGGTGTTCACCAGGATGGCCCCGGGCTTCAGCCGGGCGAAGGCCGCCTGCCCCACCATCCCCCGGGTCTCGGGGGAGAGGCGCAGGTGGAGGGAGAGGGCGTCCGCGCGCGCATAGAGGGCGTCCAGCTCCGCCCACTCCAGCCCCACCTCGGCGGCGAAGGCGGGGTCGGGGTGGAAGGTCCAGGCGAGGAGCTTCATCCCGAGGCCCTTGGCCAACCGGGCGGTCTCCCGGCCGACGGCCCCCAGCCCCACGAGCCCCAGGGTCTTGCCCCGCAGCTGCACCATGCTCCCGCGCGGCCACTCTCCCCGGCGCACGGCGGCGTCGTGGAGGGGGATGCGCCGGGCCACGGCGAGCATGAGGGCGATCGCGTGCTCGGCCACCGAGGCGGCGGCCACCCCCGGGGTGTGGGTGACCGTCACCCCCGCCGCCCGGGCGGCCGGGAGGTCCACGTTGTCGGTGCCGGTGCCCCAGATGGAGAGGTGGCGCAGCCCCCGGGCGCGGGAGAAGAATTCCCGGTCGAAGCGGCTGTGGGCCCGGATGTTGACGATGGCCTCGGCCCCCTGGACGCGGCGGAGGAGTTCCTCGGCGCTTTCGGCCCGGGTGGTGTGGACCTCCACCTCCCCCAGGGCGCGCAGGCGCGCCTCGGCCCGGCTCCCGGCGAGGACGGAGGGGAAGTCGTCCGGCACCACGATGCGCGGCATGGGCCCCTCCTGGGCGGGGGGAATCGAAGGCATGAGCGCGGGTTTCATTCTGAGGCCGAAGCGCGCGTCACGCCAAGGCGCGGGATGAACCCCCGCGAAGGCGGCGGGGCGCGTTGAGGCCTCCGCCGCCCGTTTTTTTATGAGGGCCGCCGGGGCAGCATCTCTTCGCACGCGACGAGCAGGCGCACCACCTCCACCCCCAGCCCCACCCCGAAGTTCTCCAGGGACTCCCCCCGGACCCCGCGCGCGAAGGCCTCCACCGCCCGGGTGAGGGGGAGGCCCTCCTCCACCGGGAGGGGGGCGCCCGGCCCCTCGGGGAAGGGAGGAGGATCGCCCGCGAAGGCCCCCTCGTGCCGGACGAGCTTGTGAGGGGCCAGGTCGTCGAAGACGAGGGCGCTGCCCTTGAAGAAGGCCGCGAAGGCCCGGCGTTTTTCGGGAAACCCCTTGCCCACCCGGACCGCGGCCCGGACATTTCCGGAAAATTCCAAATCGAGGGAGTAGTTCTCACCCCAACCTTCCGGCGTCAGGCGGGCCTCCTCCTGGCGGGCGGCGATGCGGAGGGGGGAGCGCCCGAGCAGGTCCAGGCACAGGGCCAGGTCGTGGGGGCCGTAGTCCCAGAGCGAGGTGGTGTCCTCCCGGAAGGGGCCCCAGTTCCCGCCCTCGCTCCGGATGGCGCGCACGGGGCCGAGCCGGGCGGCCTCGCGCTTGAGGGCCTGGTAGGCCGGGTGGAAGAGATGGATGTGATCCACCAGGACGGGCACTCCCGCGCGCTCCACCACCGCTTGCAGCCGCCGGGCCTCGCCGTGGTCCAGGGTGAGGGGCTTCTCCACCATCACGGGATGGCCCGCCCGCACCGCCGCCTCGGTCATCCGGGCGTGCAGGGCGGGCGGGGTGGCCACGATCACCCCGTCCAGGTCCGGGGCGCGGGCCACCTCGCGCCAGTCGGAGGTGATTTGGCAGGAGGGATCAACGAGGGAGCGGCTCTCCGGGTTCGCGCTGCACAGCCGGGCGAGCTGGAGGCCGGGCAGGCCCTGGAGAGTGCGGATGTAAGCCCGCCCCCAGCGGCCCGCGCCGATGAGCCCCAGGCGAAGAGGCACGGCCTCTCCCTCAAGGCGTCCGGAAGGCGGCGAGCGCCTCCCGGAGCACTTCCTCCAGCCGCTGGATGTGCGGGCCGGGGAGGAAGCGGCGCCGCACCTCCTCCCGTCCCGCCGCGCCGTGCCGGAGGGCCAGCCCGGGGTCGGAGAGGTAGGCGTCCAGCGCCCGGGCCAGGGCGGGGATGTCCTTCCGGGGGACGAGGGCGCCCGTCCGCCCGCCGCTCATCCACTGCGCCACCCCCCCCACGCCGAAGGCCACCACCGGGATGCCGTGGGCCATGGCCTCGGTCCCCACCAGGCCGAAGGTCTCGGGGCTCGTCGAGGGGAAGGCCACCACCCGCGCCCGGGCGTAGGTGGCCGTCAATTCAGCCTTCGGGGCCCAGGGGGAGAACAAAACGCGGTGCCTCTCGGGCGCCCGCCGCGCCAGGGCCTCCAGCTCCCCCTTGAAGTGACCCTCGCCCACGATCTCGAGCGTCGTGGGCTCGGCGATGAGAGGAAGGGCCTCGAGGAGGTGCTGGAAGCCCTTCTCGGCCTCCAGGCGCCCCAGGCCGAGGATGCACCGCTCGGGAGAGGGCCTCGTGCGCTCGGCCGCGGGGGGGATGTCGGTGTAGTAGGGGAGCACCTCCACGAGGGCGGGGTCGGTGCCCCCGCTCACCAGCAGGCCGCGGACGTATTCGCTCGGCACGAGGAGGCGGTGGAGGCGGCGGCTCAACTTGAGGTTCAGGCGCACGTCGTTCCACACCCGGAGCGCGGTGTCGGGCCGCCGGGGCATGCAGAGCTGGGTGTGGGCCTTCCACAGGCAGTGGATGTCGAAGGGCTTGGTGCAGATGCCGTCCCACGTGCGGGGGAGGCGGCGTCCGCTCGGGCAGGTGAGGCGGATGCCGTGGATGTACTGGGCGGCGGGGGCCATCGCGATGAGGGCCTCGTTCACCGCCGGGTTCATGGCCTGGTGAAGGTAGAGGACCTCCGGCGCGAAGGCCTCCACCGCCTGGCGGACGGCCCGCGCAACGGCGGCGGACTTGTCGTGCTCGAAGCCCATCGAGCCGGGGACCCGCCGGGCGGGCCGCCTGTCCTCAAGGCCGGGCGCGGCCGGGGTGTCGTGCAGCATCCCCACCTCGTGGCCCAGGGCCTCCAGGCGGTCCATCACGTCCAGCATGTAGCCTTCCGCCCCGCCGGTGGGCGCGTAATGCTCCCCGCAGAAGAGGATGCGCATGGTTAGGAGGCCTCCCGCGGCCGCGCCGAGGCCAGGCGCTGGAGGCAGCGTTCCCGCCCGCCAGGCGGGAGGGGGAGGAGCTCCCCTTCCACGATCCGGCGGAAGATCAGCTCGGCCATGAGGGCGTGGCCCTCGGGGCTGAGGTGGCCGTCCGGGACGTAGAGGCGCTTGCCCGGCCCCGCGCCGCGCCGGAAGGCGGGCAGGGTCTCCAGGGCCGAGAGCCGGAGCGAGGAGGCCAGCAAGAGGTAGGTGGCGTGGAAGGCGCCGGGCTCCAGGCGGGCTCCGGGGGGGAGCGCCGGGCCCATGGCGCGCCGGGCGGCCTCGGGGCTGAGCTCCCAGTGGGCCGGGAAGGTCAGGAAGAGGAACTTCGCCTTCTCGGCGTGGACGGATTCCTTCATGCGGGAGAGGAGGGCGCGGAAGAGGGCGCCCCGCGCTTCGAGTTTCTCCTCGGGGCGGGGGGAGAGGTATTCGGGGGCGATCTCCCGCACCCACTCCGGGGGGCCGTCCTGCGCCCCTTGGAGCCGCGGCGCCGCCCAGCCCGCCAGGCGCGAGCGCTGGCGGAGGTAGCGCGCCGCCCGGGGGAGGGGCCCCCCCAGGGCCTGGGTGAGGGCGGAGGAGGAGGGGGGATCAAGCGCCAGCCTCCCTCCCTCGAGCTGGAAGCGGGGCTTGGGGTAGTACCCGCCCAGGCCGGCGGCCTGGGTGTTCTCGAACAGATCGTTGTGGACCATGGCGTGGACCACGAGCGCGGCCCCGAGCTTCTTCCCGTGGCGCTCGTAGTAGAGGAGGGCCTGGTCCGTCCCGTAGCCGCGCACGCCTGCGTTGATCGCCTCGTAGGCTGGGGCCCCGCCCCCGCAGGCGTTCAGGGCGGCCTGGACCCGGGCGGCGAAGGTGTCCCGCTCCTCCACCTCGAAGCCCGCCGTCGCCGAGTCGCCCAGGAACAGGATGCGCACCGTCTGATCGGGCGGCCCGGGGAGGACCGGCCCCCCGCGCAGCCCCAGGGCGTTGATGCGCACCGCCGACGTGTAGTCCCGCGCCCGGAAGAGCCCCCGCGCGCCAGGGGCGTTGCGCCAGCCGAGCTCGGGGTCGGGGGCGGAAAACTGCACCCCGGCCGATTCGCGCGGCCACAGGCGCTCGTGGAGCCGCAGGGCGCCCTCCAGGGATCCCACGGCCAGCAGGAGGCCCAGGAGAGATGCCATCGAGCGTTTGAGGAGCGGGCTCATGCGGCTCTCCCCGAGCCGCACTGCGGCGGCGCCTCGCCCTCCCCGCCCGGAGGCTTGCGGAAGCAGACGATCACGTTCTTGCAGAAGAGGTGGCCGAAGCGCCCCTCGATCCCCTCCCACAGGCGCTCCCAGGCCCGGTGGAGGGCAGGGAAGGGCGCCCGGCCCCCCCAGGGGTTCCGGCGGGGCGCTTTCCGGTAGAGATCCCGGAGGACCCAGGCGGGCTCGAACCAGGAGCGCCAGTAGCCCTCGGCCGCCCGGCCGCGGGGCCCGCGGCCCGCCCCCCGGCCCCGGGCCATGCGCGCCC
>JBBTDR010000390.1:0-11192 GCA_038042665.1 Nitrospinota bacterium | reverse complement strand
GGCGGGCCTCGGGCGCCCACCGGGAGATCGTCGAGCTGGCCGAGAAGCTCTCGATCCCCGTGGCCACTTCGCTCAACGCAAAGGAGGTTATCCCGGGGGATCACCCCCTCTCGGTGGGCGTTGTGGGCCTCTATTCCCGGAAGAGCGCGAACCGGGCGGTCCTAGAGGCAGACCTGGTCTTCTTCGTGGGCAGCCACACGGGAAGCCAGGTGACGTTCAACTGGAACGTGCCCTCCCTGAAGACCCAAGTCATCCACTTGGACATCAACCCCGAGGAACTCGGAAGGCATTACCCCCACACCGCCCCCCTCCTGGGGGACGCGAAGGTGACCTTGCGCAAGCTGATCGATGTGGTGGACACCAACGGTGCCTCCTCCCGGAAGGAGTGGGTGAAGCAGGCGCAGGGGTTCGTCCAGGAGTGGCGAGAGGAGTTCCGCGCCCTCATGGAATCCGACGCCGTCCCCATGCGGCCCGAGCGTCTCTGCCGGGACCTGAGCGACCTGCTCCCGCCGGATACTCTCCTCGTTTCGGACACGGGCCACGCCGGTATGTGGACCGGAGGGATGATCGACCTCAAGAAGCCCGGCCAGGGCTTCATCCGCGCCGCCGGCTCCCTGGGCTGGGGGTTCCCCGCCGCCCTGGGGGCGAAGCTGGCGCGGCCGGACCGCCCCGTCCTTCTTTTCACGGGGGACGGCGGCTTCTGGTACCACATCTGCGAGCTGGAGACGGCCGTCCGCTGGGGGATCAAGGTCGTCGTCCTCGTCAACAACAACAACTCCCTCAACCAGGAGATCGGCCCCTACACCGAGGCCTATGGGGGAGAGCTTAAGGGCCGGCACGCCGAGCTGTGGCACTTCGAGCGGGTGAACCTAGCCAAGGTGGCCGAGTCCGTGGGGGCGGCCGGCTTCCGCGTCGAGAAGGCCAAGGAGCTCCCCGGCGCCCTGGAGAAGGCCTTCTCCGCCAAGGGCCCCGCGGTTGTGGACGTGGAGACCGACATCATGGCCGTCGCCCCCGTGGCCTATCCCTCGAACGTTCCGGCCCTCCGGAACGCATGAAGGGAATGGCCCGGCGGCAGAGAGAGGCGGAGGCGATCGCTCGGCCCCGCTGCACACGAAGGCGCGGGAGCCGGCCGGGCGCGGAGGTGGGATGCGCCCGCTGCCGATGACATGCCCCTGTCCTGGTCCACCGAATCTTCGGATTCCAAATTTTGCCAGTTTAAGGGGATCGGGGCCATTTGGCTCTCTCGATGGTGTCCTGGTCCACCGATTTCCGGGATTCAAATTTGGTCATTACTACATGCGGGATCGTGGCCTTTGGGCCGTCACGATGGCCTCCGGAAGAACTCGGATTGCTGGCTCCCGAAGGTTACCATATACATAATATTTCCAAGGCTTTTCATCCAGGCGCGCCAGACCCTAAGAATCGCTGGACCAGGACAGGGGACACTCTTGGCCGCTGCTCAGAGCAAAAGATTAAGGCCTGGTGCGCAAGCCGCCCCTCAGGAGGCTCCGCCCCGCAGCATGAACAACGTGTTTGGATTCCACGGCTAGAGCAGGTCGGCAATGCGCATCCGGATGATGTGGCCCGGAAACGGGTGCCGGTACGACATGGTGTCCCGGTAGAACTTCTCGACCGGCTGACCCCGGACATATGCGTAGCCTCCGAAGAGGTCCATGGCTATCTGGCACACCCGGTAGGCGTACTCGACGCAGACGTCCTTGACCCAAGCCGAAACCTTCGGGTCATACGCTTGTTCCACCCACCGGGCCCCCTGGTGTGCCACCGCGCGGGCCGTCTCCAGCAGCATCCACATCTCTCCCAGCATAAGCTTCACGGCTTGGTGCTCCCGGATGGGCTTGCCGCCTTGGACCCGCCCGCGGGCGTGCTCCAGGGCCATCTCGAAGGCCGCCCGCGCCGTACCCACGGCCATGACCCCGAAGAAGTGCATCCCCGCCAGGGCCGCCCAAGGGGAGGGCGGCTGATTGAGCGCGCCCAGGATGTTCTCCCGGGGGACGCGCACGTCCTGAAAGTGCAACTCCGCCGTCAGGACGCAGCGGCGGCCCGGCTTGTCGATGTAGCTTGCCACCCGCAGGCCCGGGCTGCCAGCGGGGACGAGGAAGATGGTGGTCCCCGTCGAGATTCCCACGCTGCGGTCGGTCCGGGTGTTGACGAAGTAGAGGCTCGCCGCTCCTCCGTTTGTGATGAACATCTTGGTGCCGTTGAGGACGAAGTGGTCCCCGTCCGGCACAGCGCTCATGGTGTAGCCGCCGTCCGGGGCGTCATAGGGGAAAATGTTGTCCGTCCCCGCATTCGGCTCGGTCATGGCCTGGGCCAGGAGGAAGCGGGGGTCCGCCATGAAGGGCTTCAAGAACCGCTCCCGCTGACCCTGGTTCGCCAGTCGCTCCAGGATGCGGGAGAAACACCAGCACTGGTTGAGGGCGGAGGCCATGCCGAGGTCCCCGTAGCCCAGTTCCTCGGCCACCAGGCACATGGTCGGCAGGTCGGCGCCCCCTCCGCCGCCCTTCTCGGAGACCACCAGCGTCCGCAATCCTAGCCGGGAGCCTTCCTCGATCACCTCCCACGAGAAGCACTTCGCGGGATCGGGGTTGCGGTCCAGCTCCAGGCTCTTGGGCCGCATGACGTTGAGAGCGAACTCCCGCGCCATCGCTTGGAGAGCCCTTTGCGTTTCGTTCATGGAAAGTTCCACGGCGCCAGCCCTTTCTCCCGGAGAGGGGCATCGGGAAAAGACGGAGAGCGGACTCAGGAGCCCATGTCCATGAAGGCGCTGTTCGAGTAGACTGCTCGCCCTGGCCCCATCGGCCCATACGCTCCAACCGGCGGGAGATTGTACTTCTTCCAGGTCTCGTACCAGGTTTCGGCGATGCGGACGTGGTACTCCAGCGGAGCCGGCGGCTGGCCCGCGAGGGCCGAGGTCGGCTCCACGCACCACTGGGTCACGCGGGGAACTACGCCGTGCGACATGAGGAAGTCCAAGCCCTCTGCGGTGGACTTCACGGCGTCGGACACGTTCCGGAACCCGTGGGGCAGGCTCATCTCTACCCCCGACACGAACGTCGGACAGACCCCTCCTTCGCCGAAAACCTCAACCGAGTCCACGACCCGCTTCAGCCATTCATCCCGGCCCACGTACTTCTCTTTGCCGGGGCATAAGATGGCGAAAAGCCGCCGGTCCCACACCTCGAAGTTGGAATGGTGGACGTCCACGCCAGCGGCCTTCAGACGCTTGCATTCCTCCTTCTCCCTGGCCACCGTCTGGAGCACGAACGGCCAGCGGTGCCCCACCGCCTCCTTGCCCGCCTCGATGTAAACCCGGTAGAAGTCCAGGTCGGACTTCTCGTCCACCTTCCGGAGGAAGGCTCCCCCGCTCACCAGCAGAGCGTGGCTCTCGGGTTCTTTTTTCTCGAGGAAGATCTTCTTGAGCACCTTGATGAGCTTATCCAGCGGCTTGTGGGCGGTGTACTGCCGGCCGGATTCTTTCTGTTGCCGGAAGTTGCTATTCATGTCGCAGAAAAGACATTCCTCCTGGGTGCTGAAGTAATGGCAGTTCCGCAAGACGACGGCCACCGCCAGGTGCCCCCAGAAGCACATGGGGGTCAGCTCGGAGCAGAGCGTCCCGTCCTCCAGAGCGTCGTCGTAATAGCGGGGCTTCCGGGGGAACTCGACGTGCGCCAGGAACTCCGCTCCCCGAAAAAGAGCGGGCTTCCCCTCGAAGAGGTCGACACGGTAGGGGGAATCGTACGCCACCCGGGTGGCGATGACGGTGGGTCGGAGCCGGTAAGGGCCCCCCTGGATCCGGATCTCCTCCGGCGCGCGCAGGCTCTCCCCCAGCCGCATCTTCCCCACCTGGACCCGGTCGAAGGAGAAGATGTGGTAGGCCTTCAGCTGGCTGCCTTCGGCCGCCTGGAGCGCGGCATCGCTGTAAGATTCCCCGAGCCGGAGAACGTCCTCCTTGACGATCACCTCGGACGGAACGCTGGGAAACCGCTTAAAAAACGCCTCCAGTTCTTCCAAGCCCGGTTCTCCCAACGAACGGGAACCCGCTGTTCCGCCGATCATCGGTGCCTCCTTCGGGCCCTCCGGAGCGGCCCAGAAAGAAGGCGCCATCCTCACCTGCGCCCGGCTCGCTCACAGGAGGGCGGCGCACTTCATCCGGAAGATGTTTCCGCTCCCCGCGCCGTGAAGCGTGGAGATGATGTCCCGCATGTATTTCTCCATGTTCATGTCCTTCATGTAGCCGTAGCCGCCCAGAATGTCCATTCCCATGGTGGCGATGCGGAAAGCCGCCTCGGTGCAGAGGGTCTTGGTCAGGAAGGCCAGCTTCACATCGTACTCCTCCGCGTGGTCCGCTGCCCAGGCCGCGCGGTAGAGGACGGTCCGGGCGGCCTCGAGGCTCATCCACATCTCGCCCAGCTGGAGGGCGATGTTCTGATGCTCGATGATGGGCTTCCCCCCCTGGACGCGATCCCGGGCGTGCGCCAAGGCATCCTCCAAAGCCGCCCGCGCCGTTCCCAGGACGGTGGCACCGTAGCTGCCGCGGCCGTAGCTCCGCCCGCGCTGCAACTCCCAGGCCCCGTTCTCCTCGCCAAGACGGTTGAAGGCGGGCACGCGGCAATCCTCGAACACGATCTCGGCGTTCATGAGGAGGCGCCGCCCCATCTTGTCGAGGTACCGGCCCACCCTGTAGCCCGGCGTATCCGCGGGGACCAGAAAGGCTGTCGAGCCGCGGGTGACGCCCACGGAGGGGTCCGTCCGCGCGCAGACGATGCACATCTTGGCCGCCCCGCCGTTTGAGATGAAAATCTTAGTGCCGTTCAGGATGTAGTCCGACCCCCGCCGCTCGGCCCGCATCATCAGCCCCATGCCTGGCGCATCGAAGGGGAACATGTTGTCAGTCCCGGCATCCGGCTCGGTGAAGGCGATGGCCATCAGGTGGGTTTCGTCCGCCATGAAAGCGGGGAGGAATTTCTCCCGCTGCTCGGGCGTAGTGGCGAGGGCAAGGGCAGGGCCGTACTTCCAGGTCTGGTCGAAGGCGTAGGCGACCCCCAGGTCGCCCCAGCCGAGCTCTTCGCCCACGATGGCGACCGTGAGAGTGTCGGCTCCTCCTCCGCCGAACTCCTCCGGGATCGTAAGGGTGCGCAGGCCCAGCTTCGAGCCCTTCCGAATCACGTCCCAGTCCATGCACGCCGCGGGATCCGGCATCCGGTCCCGCGCCGAGGCGATGGGCCGGATCTCCCGCTCGGCGAATTCGTGCGCCAGACGCTTTAGGGCGAGCTGCTCCTCGGTCAAGGTGAATTCCATGTGACACTCCCCTTTTCTCGACCGAGGAACCTCAGCCGATCAAGCCTACCCGCTGAAGGTCCGCTTTCATCTCTTCCTTTTCCGGCACGGTGATCTGGAGCAGGGGAGGGCGCACCTTTCCGCCGCCAGGCATCCCCAGAAGCGCACACCAGTGCTTCAGGTAGGCGATGGGAAGGGTGCCCGCCTTCCAGGGTTCCATGATCCACTTTTCAAAGAGCCCCCGAAGCTCGGTGAGCGTGTAGGACAGTTTCTTGGCTTCTCCGATCCTTCCTTCATCGATGAGCCGCGTATAGTCCCGTATGATGAGCTTGCCCGGCCTCTGGTAGAGGTAGGGCTCGGGGCTGGACATGAAGACCTGCTGGCCGAGGTAGGCGTGGTTGATCATCCAGTTCTTCTCCGAGGGCTCGGAGCAGACGATCTTCTCCCCGGCGAGGCGCAGGGTCTCGACGTGGTGTTCCATGCTCTGGGCGTTCTTGACGCAGCAGATATTCTCGATATCCGCGAGCTCGGCGATGAGGCGCGGTGAGAGCGTGACGCCCGAGAGGGAGGAGTTGAAGAGCGAGACCCCGATGTCCACGTTCTCGCACAGATGCGTGAAGAAAGCCTTGACGTGCCGGTCACCCTTGGCGGCGAAGTAAGGGTTGATGTGGATGGCGTAGTCGGCGCCGACCTCCTCGGCATGGCGGGTGAGGGAAATCGCTTCCCCCACGCTCTGGTGGCCGGTGTGCGCGATGATCTGGGCCTTGCCGTAGCACTCCTCCACGACCACCTTCTGCAAGCGTTTGCGCTCTTCCGTGGTGAGCGCCCAGAACTCGCCGATGAGCCCACCGCAGAAAAAACCGTCGATCTTCAGCTCCTCGATGTAGTAGCGCATGCTTTTCCGGAGGGCGGCCTCGTCGAGCTGGTCGTCCTCGGTGAACGGGCAGGGGATGGCGGCCCAGATGCCCTTCATGTGCTCCCGCGTGTATTCCTTCGCCTCGGATTTCCTGTATTTCATCGCCGCTTCCCCCCTTATGCAGCCTGCCGGACCAAAAGGCCGGCCGATTCGAGGTCGCTCCGGAGCGCCTCCTTCTCCTCCTCGGTGATGTTCTCGAGAGGAGGCCGCACGCCGCCCCGGGCTTCCAGCCCCATCAGCTCGGACCAATACTTGACGTGCGCGATCGGGAGGCGGTTGTTGAACCAGGGCTCCCACAGCCACTTGTGCGCCAAGGCCCGGACGGGGGCCAGGCTCGCGTAGACCTCGTGCGCCTCGGCGAACCTGCCCTCGCGCGCGAGGTGGAAATAGCGCTCGATCCGGCGGTCTTCCGGCGTCTGGAAGAGGTGCAGCGTGGGGCTGGAGTGAAAGAGTTGCTGGCCGAAGTGCTGCACGCCGTGGAGCAGGTGCGCCTCCTCCGGGTCACTCACCACGAGACGGTTCCCCACCTTGCGGAACACCTCCGCCGTGTGGCGCACGTCCATGATGGCGTTCTTGATGGCGCACACGTTGGGGATGTCCGCCAGGGCGGATATCTGATCCGGCGTGAGGTAGTAGCCGGCGTAGCCCGAGTTGAAGAGCGATATACCGATCTCCACTCGTTCGCACAGATGGTGGAAGAACTCGAAGATGGTCTTCTCGGTCCGAGCGGCCAGGTAGGGGTTCATGATGATCGCGATCTCCGCCCCCATCTCCTGGGCGAAGCGCGTCATCTCCAGGCAGTCGGCCATGCAGTGGTGGGTGGTCATGGGGGCGATGATGATCTCCCCCCGCGCGGCCTCCAGACTGGCCCGGATGGCCTGCTTGCGCTCCTCCACCGAGAGGGACCAGTGCTCGTCGACGAAACCGCCAACGAACACCCCTTGCACCTTGAGCACCTCGGCGTAGTAGCGAATGTTTTGCTTGAGGCCCTCGAGGTCGAGCTTCCCGTCCGGCCCGTAGCTGTAGGTGGGAGCACCCCACAGGCCCACGAACTTCTCCCGCGCGTACTCTTTTGCTTCCGTTTTTTTGTATCTCATTGCAACCCCTCCTCACGGATTTACCGGCTGCGTGTACGAATCAGCCACCAAGATACAATCGCTTGACCTCTTCGTTCTCCAACAGCTCCCGTCCTCTCTCAATGCAATCGATTTCATCCTCGTGCCGCTATCTCTTGTCCCACGGCGTGAAAGGATACTGAAGCTTTTTGGTAGCCACGTCGCTCGGCCAAATGAGCTCCTTTTTCCCATTCTGCCACTGAAGCACCACCCATTCGTGTCCAACCTGGAGTCCTGTTTTGTCGACCTTGAATTTGCCCGGCAAGATTCCCTTGAATTCGAGGCCGGCCAGTGCATCCCTGACTTTCTCCCTTTCAAGGGTCCCGGCCCTTTTTATCGCTAGTTCAAAAACCTTCCCCGTCATCCACCCAAAGGCCACATGCTGGTCAACGGGGGGGTGTTTCCGTACTCCTTTTCATACAACTCAACAAATTCCTTGTTGCCGGGCGTGTTCATGAAAGGTTCCCAGCCCACGTACACCAAGACGCCTTCGGTATCCTTTTCTTGTTTGGCGAACTCGGGAAACGCCGCGGCAAAATTCAGGGCCAACATCTTGGGGCTCAGGTTCATGTCTTTCACTTGGCGGAGAACCGCGATGCCGTGCGGATAATGGCCATTGAACAAGAAAAGGTCCGGATTCAGGGCCTTGGCCTTAATGAGAAAAGCCGAGAAATCCGTGGTGCCCTTGGGAAATTTCTGCTTGAGCACCGCTTTGATGCCCAACTCCTCGCCCTTGAATACAGACGGCCCTGAGAGGGACACCCCCCATGGATCGTCGGAGAAGATGACGGCCATGGTCTTGATGCCGCGCTCCTTAGCCAAGCCCAGGATCCCGTAGTTGGCATCCGAATTGGGTCGGTAGATCTGAAAAAGGTATTTAAAGCCACGGCTCCACGGCGTTGCGCTGCTGGAGCCGCCGGCGATCATCGGGTAG
The DNA here is from genome assembly GCA_038042665.1 of Nitrospinota bacterium. Taxonomy (GTDB): domain Bacteria; phylum UBA8248; class UBA8248; order UBA8248; family UBA8248; genus 2-12-FULL-69-37. The sequence continues at coordinate 2,929 of JBBTDR010000390.1, read as the reverse complement.
TGATATTTCTCGGTGACGGTGCTCGCGGCGGTCGTCACAGCACTGCTGTAAGGTCCCAAAACATGATCAACTTTGTCCTGGGTGATGAGTTTCTCATACAGCTTTGCCCCAGTTGATGGATCGCTCTTGTCGTCGTAGACGACAAATTCGACGGGCCGCCCGAGGAGCCCCCCTGCTTGGTTGATGACCTTCCGCCATAGTTCGTACCCTTGAAGAGTGCGGGTTCCGGCTTCTGAGTAGGCGCCGGTGGCGGAGATAGCCACTCCAACCCGTATGGGCTCGGCGGCCCAGGCCGCTGAGGCAAGAAGCACCCCAAAAATGGTGACCGCTAGCACAACCTAGCACCGAAGAGCTGAAGGACCTCTCCCCTTAGACATTGCCGCCCCCCTCTTATGAACCTAAATATATTTCCGAATAATATACCCTATATTCTTAAAAAATTACAACATTGCCTGTCCCTCGGTGTCCTGGTCCACCGAATCTTCGGCCTTCAAATTCGGCCGATTTCCATTGACGTGCCCCCGGTAGCGCTACCACTCCCTATGAGAGCCCCTGAGCAGCGGGAGCCATGGCCGGAGGGTCGAGCGCGGACGAGGCCGCACCGGAAGGTCTCACTCAGCCAGAGGAAAACTCTGGATCGCCAAAAAGCGGGGACGGTGCGGGGACATTCCGGGAAGGATTACAAAACCACAAGACAAGCAAAAACAATGTCTTATGTATGGCGGAGAGGGAGGGATTCGAACCCCCGGTGCAGTCGCCCGCACAACAGATTTCGAGTCTGCCGCCTTAAACCGGACTCGGCCACCTCTCCGGACAGGTTGAGCTAGAGAACTTCGGCCTTGCCGCCGCGCGCGGCGCGGCGCTTCTCCTCGAAGAAGGCGCGCAGGAGGCGGGCGCTCTCCTCCGCCCCTGCCCCGCCGGTCACCGGCATGCGGTGATTCAGGCGAGGGTCGGAGGGAATCCCGTAGAGCGACCCGCAGGCCCCCGCCTTGGGGTCCGGGGCGCCGTACACGAGCCGCCCCACCCGCGCGTTCACCAGGGCCCCCGCGCACATGGCGCAGGGCTCCAGGGTCACGTACATCACGGCGCCGTCGAGCCGCCAGGCGCCCGCCCGGGCCGCCGCCTCCCGCAGGGCGATGACTTCGGCGTGGGCGGTGGGGTCGCCGTCCGCCTCCCGGCGGTTCGAGCCGCGGCCGATGACCTCCCCGTCCCGGACCACTACCGCCCCAACGGGCACGTCCCCGGCCGCCCCGGCCTCTTCCGCCAGCCGGAGCGCCTCGGCCATCCAACGCTGGTCCTCGCGGGCCTGGTCGTCCATCGCCCTCTCCCCGGCCCCTCGCCCGGAACCACCCGGAACGCGCCCCTAAAAAACCACGGATCGGGGTCCCGAGGCAATCCGCCCGGGCCGGGCCTCGCGGCTTGCCGCCAGGGGGAAAACCTGCGAGTCTGAAAACCCATCCCCGGGGGATGCCCCCACGCCGTTCTCTCGCCAGGAGGAGGACTCCCATGCTCTGGGAGGAACTGAGCTGGCCCCAGCACAAGAAGATGGCCGAAGCGGGCGCGGTGGTGGTTCTCCCCTTCGCCTCGATCGAGCAGCACGGCCCGCACAACCCCGTGGTGGTGGACACCCTGCTCTGCACCAGCGTCTGCCGGAAGGCCGCCGAGGGGCTGGGCAACGTGCTCCTCGCCCCCACGATGTGGGCCGGGATGTCCCTCCACCACGCGGACTACCCCGGCACCCTCACCCTCACGCTCGAGACCTACCTCGCCGTGGTGCAGGAGCTCCTCCGCTCCATCGCCCGCTCAGGATACAAGAAGGTCCTCGCCGTGAACGGCCACGGCGGGAACATCAACCCCGTGCAGTCCGCCCTCGTCCCCGTGCGCTATGACCTGGGCATCGAGATGTGGTTCGTGACCTACTACCAGTTGGGCGACCAGGCCGCCGCCCAGCACCGCAAGAGCGCGATCGGCGGCATGGGGCACAGCTGCGAGTTCGAGACCGCCATCATGCTCCACCTGCGGCCCGACCTGGTGAACATGAAGGAGGCCGTGAAGAACCCGAACGTCCCCCGCCACCCCCTCATGGTCCGCGACATGCACCACGGCGGGAAGCTCCACCGGCCCTCCGACTTCAACCGCAACCGGGCGCCCTCGGGCGTCTCGGGCGACCCCACCGTGGCGGACGCGGCCACCGGGGAGAAGTTCTTCGAGGCCTGCGTGACCCGCCTGCGCGAGATCATCCAGGCGATGGCCGCTCTCTAGGACCGACATGGCCCGCATCGCCGGCGCGTCCCCCCGGGCGGCCCGCTACCTCAAGCTGAGCCCGCGGGGGTCGGACGACCCCGTCATCCTCTGCTGCGAGATCTCCGGCAGGGGCCCCTGGGTGATCCTCGTGCCGGGGCTGGGCGACACCGTCTGGGCCTGGCGCAAGCTGGTCCCCGCCCTGGAGACCAGCCACAGAGTGGCCGCCCCGGAGCCGCGCGGGCACGGCCGATCGGCGAGCCCCGGGGGTCCTTACACCCTGGAAGAGCTGGCGGGCGACCTGGGCCGCCTGGCGCGCGAGATCGGGGCCGAGCGGCCCATTCTCGTCGGACAGGGGCTCGGGGGCCGGGCGGCCCTCCTCCTGGGGCTGGAGCGCCCGGAGCTCCCGGCCGCCCTCGTTCTCATCGGGACCGATCCGTCCCCTCCCGGGGGCGAGGCGCGGGAAGCCCTCCTCGCCCAGCGCGGCCACGCCGCCCGGGGGGACATGAAAGCCGCCTACCGCGACCGCAAGGCCGCGGGCGCCCATCCCCGGGGCATGACCCCCAAGGAGCGGGCCGAGCACCACCGCCTTTTCCCGCCCAACTCCCCCCCGGGCCACGCCGCCGCCTGCGGGGCGGCCCGGGGAGGGCCGGACCTGGCCGGGCGGCTGGGCGGGCGGCGCTGCCCC
>JBBTDR010000389.1:0-4283 GCA_038042665.1 Nitrospinota bacterium | reverse complement strand
ACCTGCATCGACACCGACCGGCTGAAGGAGGAGAAGGAGCGGGGGATCACCATCGAGCTCGGCTTCGCCCACCTGGACCTGGCGGGCGGGCGGGTGGGGATCGTGGACGTGCCGGGCCACGAGCGGTTCGTGAAGAACATGCTCGCGGGCGCCGCCGGGATCGACCTGGTGATGCTCATCGTGGCGGCGGACGAGGGGGTGATGCCCCAGACCCGGGAGCACCTCGCCATCTGCCGCCTCTTAGGCGTCAAGACCGGCCTCATCGCCCTCACCAAGCGGGACCTGGTGGACCCCGAGTGGATCGAGCTGGTCCGGCAGGACCTGGCCGGGTTCGTCCGGGGCACCTTCCTCGAGGGCCAGCCCATCGTCCCCGTCTCCTCCGCGACCGGGGAGGGGCTGGACGAGCTGCGCGCCGCCCTCCAGGAGGCCGCCGCCGCCGCCGCCGAGAAGAGCAGCCGGGGCATCTTCCGCCTGCCCATCGACCGCGTCTTCACCATCAAGGGCTTCGGGGTGGTGGTCACCGGCACCCTCTTCAGCGGGAGCACCCGCGCCGGCGAGCGGGTGGAGGTCTTCCCCCGGGGGCTCCAGGCGCGGGTGCGCGGGCTGGAGGTCCACGGCGCCCAGGTGGAGGAGGCCCCCGCCGGGCTGCGCACGGCGGTGAACCTCCAGGGAGTGGAGAAGCAGGAGATCCTGCGCGGGGACGTGCTCGGCCGCCCCGGGGAGCTCCGCCCCACCTACATGCTCGACGTCCACCTCCAGCACCTGCCCGACGCCCCCCGGCCCCTCAAGACGCGCGCCCGGGTGCGCTTCCATGCGGGCACGGCCGAGGTCATGGGCCGGGTGGCCCTCATCGGCAAGGACGCGCTCGAGCCCGGGGAGAGCCTCTTCGCCCAGATCCGCCTCGAGGAGCCGGTGGTGGTCCTCCCGAGGGACCGCTTCGTCATCCGCAGCTACTCCCCCGTCGTCACCATCGGCGGGGGGGAGATCCTCGACGTCATGCCGCGCAAGCACCGGCGCCTGCGGGCCTCCTCCCAGGAGCTCCTGGAGGGCCTGCGGGCGGGGGACGAGGCCGGGCGCCTGCTCATCCTCCTGCGCGAGGCGGGCCCCGGGGGGACCGACGTGCGGGGCCTCACCGGCCGCCTCACCCTCACGCCCGGGGAGATCCGCGCGGGCGTCCAGGCCCAGGCCCAGGCGGGCAAGCTGCGCGTGATAGACCCGGAGACGGGCCTCGCCCTCACGGTGGAGCACTTCGCGGGGGTGCAGGCGGCGGTCGAGCGATTCCTCGCCGGCTACCACAAGGCCAACCCGCTGCGCCCGGGCTCCCCGCGCGAGGAGGTGCGCGGCAAGGCGGGGGGGGCCACCGAGCGGGTGTTCGACGCCGCCCTCGCCGGCCTCGTCTCCCGGGGCAAGGTGAAGGAGGAGAACGCCCTCCTCCGCCTCGCCGCCCACAAGGTGCGGGTGGGCGAGGAGCTCGGGCGGGTGAAGGAGAAGGTCGAGGGGGTGTTCCGCGCGGCGGGGTTCCAGCCCCCCGCCCTGGAGGACGCCCTGGCCGCGGCGGCGGCCCCGGCGGGCGCGGGCCGCCAGGCCCTCCAGGTGCTGGTGAACGAAGGCGCCCTCGTGCGGATGAAGGACGGCCTCGTCTTCCACCGGGCGAGCCTCCAGGAGGCCCAGGCCCGGCTGGAGGCCCGCCTGCGCGAGAAGGGGGAGATCACGGCGGCGGAGTTCCGGGACCTGCTGGGCATCACCCGCAAGCACGCCATCCCGCTGCTCGAGTACTTCGACACCGCGCGCGTCACCCTGCGGGTGGGGGACAAGCGCGTGCTGCGCCAGCGCTGAGGGGAGGAGGGTCGCCTTGAGACTGACGCCGGAGGTCATCCGGAAGCTGCGGGCCCAGGTGCCCGCCCTGCGGAACCAGGTGTACGTCAACTGGGGCGGCGGCGGGCCCTCCCCCGCCCCCGTGCTGCGGCAGGTGGACCGCACCCTCCGGCGCGAGGCGGCGCTGGGGCCCTTCCATCCCCGGGTGCGGGCGGAGGGCCGCGCCCTCTTCGCGGCGCTGCGGCGGGAGACGGCGGCGCTCATGGGCGCGGGCGAGGATGAGATCGCCTTCATGGACAACACCACCTCGGGGGTGAACCTCGCCGCGGCGGGGCTGGAGTGGCGCCCCGGGGACGAGGCGCTCGTGAGCGACCTGGAGCACCCGGGCGGCTACTTGCCCTGGCTGGTCTGGCGGAGCCGCCGCCGGGTGAAGGTGAAGCTCCTCCCCACGGGGGCGGACGACAAGGAGCTCCTCTCCAACCTCGACGCCCTCCTGACCCGCCGCACCCGGGCGGTGTGCGTGAGCCACATCGCCTGGCTCACGGGCCGGCGGCTCCCCCTCGAGGCGCTCGCCCGCCGCTGCCGGAGGGCGGGGGCGCTGCTCGTGGTGGACGGGGCGCAGTCGGTCGGGCAGATCCCGGTGGAGGCGCGGGCCTCGGGGGCGGACGTCTACACCCTCTCCGGCCAGAAGTGGCTCATGGGGCCCCAGGGGACGGGGGCGGTCTTCGTCCGCAGGGGGCTCAACCGCGAACTGCGCGAGGCCGCGGCGGGCTACCGCTCGGCCAAGGAGAAGGCCCTCCCCACCCTCGCCTTCGTCCCCCACGCGGCCGCCGCGCGCTTCGAGGTGGCCACGGTGAGCCCCGCCCTCTTCGCGGGCCTGCGGGCCGCCGTGACCCTCTGCCATCGCGCTGATCCCAAGGCCATCGAGAGGCGCATCGCCCGGCTCGCCACCCGCCTGCTCGCCATCCTCCGCTCGGAGGAGCGGGTGGAGGTGCTCTCCCCGCCGGGGCCCGCGCAGTCGGGCCTGGTGAGCTTCCGCCTCCCCGCCCTGGAGGCGGAGGTGGCGGTGAACCGCCTCCTCAAGCGCCACCGGGTGGTGCTCCGCTCGGTGGACGCCGAGCCCCCGGCCCTGCGGGCCTCCATCCACTACCTCAACACCGAGAGCGAGGTCGAGCGGATCGGGGAGGCGGTGCTGGAGCTGGCGCGGGGGAGGCGGTAGAAGAAGGAGGGGCTGGGCGGGTTTCCGCAAAACAAAACGGGCGGCGGGTTTCCCCGCCGCCCGAGGAAGCGCTACCGAGGGAAATCTACTTTTTGAGGCTGAGGTCCACCGCGGTGGCGGCCCCGGCCTTGACCTCGACCTTCTGGGTCGTCATGCCCAGGGTTTCGTGCCAGATCTCGAGGGTGTAGGAGCCGGCGGGGACGTCCTTGATCTCGAACTTGCCGCCCTCGCCCGTGACGGCGACGTAGGGGTTCTCGGCGATGACCGCGTAGCCCGCCATCCAGTCGTGCACGTCGCAGGTGAGCTTCACGATGCCCGGCTTCGTGAAATAGCGCTTGGAGAGGGCCAGCTTCTTCCGGAACTTGGGCTGGGCGATGTTGGCGACCGGGTTGCCCGTCTTCTCGGGATGGGTGTGGACGTTGTGGAGGATGTCGTCGTTGTTGAGGACGGTCAGGTCCTCACCCGCCTTGGAGACCAGCACCCGGGGGTTGTAGACGCAGCCCTTCTGGTCGAGCTCCGCCTTCGCGAGAGTGCCCCACTTCTTGCCGGACGCCACGCCCTTCAGGGAGACCACCACGTTCACCACGCCCCCGCCCTTCACGACCAGGCTCTCGTCGTGGATGGGGGACTTCCCGCAGATTTCCTTGTCCTTGTTCACATTGAGGGGCTTGGGCGCGGGGGCCGCGCCGTCGAACTTGATGGCGCCGGCGATGCTGCCGCCGCCCTTGACGTCGCCCTCGGTGTAGGCCCAGGAGGGACCCGCGAGGGCGAGGGTGAGAACACCGGCGGCCAACACGTGAAGCGCTGCGTGCTTGCTCGGCATGTTCGTTCCTTTCCTAGGAGCACTCGGAGAGAGGAGAAGCGGGTTCGCCAGGTTTGCGCGTCCATGTTCCGGGGGATCGGGTGCGATCGGCGGCAAGCCCCGCGGGGAGTCCCTTCCTTCCCGCCGGGCCGGTGGAGCCATCGCGCGAAAGCCCTTCGCCGGGGGCTTGGGCCCCCTCACCTTTAGTTTAGCCCACGGGGGAAGTCAAGCGAACGGAGGGAAAAAGCGGAACTCCAGGGATATCAACGAGATCACCCCCGCCCGGCTTGGAAAGCCCCGGATTTCCTGGTATGAAGAGACTGGCCTCTGAATGGAGGAAACCGTGCCCCCCGCCCCGAAGCCCGCGAAGCTCCGCCCCGCCCGTCCCGTCCCGTCCTGGCCAGCCTGGGGATCACCGAGCGCTTCGACTACGTCGTCGACGCCGCG
>JBBTDR010000388.1:0-2118 GCA_038042665.1 Nitrospinota bacterium | reverse complement strand
GGACAACCCCTTCGAGCGCTTCCAGCGGCGGTAGCGGGAACCGGAAAAGAAACTCCAGGAAGGACTACTTCTTGCTCGCGCCGCCCCTGGCGCCCCGGCCCCCCTCCTCCTGGAGGAAGCGGAGGAGCTCGCTGTCCGCGGGCAGCAGGATGGTGGTCTTGTCCTTGAAGGATTTCTGATAGACCTCGAGGCTCTTCAGGAAAGCGTAGAACTCGGCGTCCTGGCCGAAGGACTTGGCCGTGATCTCGATGCTCCTGGCGTCGCCCTCGCCCATGATCCGCTGCTCTTTCTCGTAGGCCTCGGCGAGGAGGATGTCCCGCTCGCGGTCCGTGCCGGCGCGGATCTTCTGGGCCTCCTCCCGCCCCTCGGAGCGGTACTGGGTGGCGATGCGCTCGCGCTCGGCCTGCATCCGGCCGTAGATGGCCTTGAGGTTCTCGGGCGGCAGATCGGCCCGCTTGAGGCGGACATCCACGATCTGGATGCCGTACTCCCGCGCCTTGCGGTCGCTTTCTTTGGTGACCTTCTCCATCAGCTCGCCGCGCTCCTTGGCAACGATATCGATGAGATCCTTCCGGCCCAGCTCGAGGCGCAGCTCGCTGTAGATGATGTCGTCCAGCCGGGGCTGGGCGCCTACCTCGTCGCGCACCGTTTGAAGGAACTGGAGGGGTTCGATGATGCGCCAGCGCGAAAAGTTGTCCACCACCAGGGTCTTCTTGTCCTGGGTGATGATCTCGGTGGGGTTGGAGTCGTATTCCAGCAGGCGCCGGTCGAAATAGGTGAGCTGCTCGAGGAAGGGGACGCGGTAGCCGAGGCCCGCCTCGCGGCTGACGCGCACGGGCTTGCCGAGGCGGGTGATCACCACCTGCTGGTCCTCCCGCACCGTGAAGAACACCATGTTCGCGCCGAGCAACGCCAGGACCGCGAGCACCAGCACGACAGCCAGCGACTTGGGGACGGGGAGGCCGTTCACGGCTTCACCTCTTTCACGCCGCCCCCCCTCAGGGGGAGGATCGGCAGCACGCCCGACCCATCCTTGTTGAGGATGATCTTCTCCACCGAGGGCATGATCTCCTTCACCATCTCCAGGTGGAGCCGGGTGCGCGTGATCTCGGGGGCCTTCTTGTACTCGGCCAGGTTGGAGAGGAAGCGCTCGGCATCGCCCCGCGCCTGGAGGATCTTGGTCTCGCGGTAGGCCGTGGCCCGCTCGATGATCTCGGCCACCCTGCCCCGCGCCTCGGGGATCACCTTGTTCCGGTAGCCCTGCGACTCGTTGATGAGCCGGTTCTTGTCCTCCCGGGCGCTCGCCACGTCCTTGAACGCCTGGGACACTTCCTTGGGCGGGGTGACATCCTGGAGCTGGATGGCCACGACGGTCAGGCCGCTCTCGTACCGGTTCAGGACGGCCTGGAGGGCCTGCATCGTCTCCTGCTGGATGACGCCCTTCCCCGTGGTCAGGACCTCGTCGATCGGCTTGCTGCCGACCACCTGCCGGATGGCCGCCTCGGCCGTGATGCGCACCGTGGTGTGAGGGTTCCGCACGTTGAAGAGGAATTTCACCGGGTCGGTGATGCGGTACTGGACGATCACGTCCACGTCCACCATGTTCTCGTCCCCGGTGAGCATGCGCGACTCCTCGAGGTGGTCTTGGTAGCGCGCGGGGGGGCCGGGGTCGATCGTGCGGAAGCCGACCTCGAGGCGCTTCACCTCGGTGACCTTGGGCTTGTAGACGGTCTCGACCGGGTAGGGGAGGTGGTAGTTCAACCCCGGGCTGGCGATCCGCTCGAGGCGGCCGAAGCGCAGCACGAGCCCCTGCTCGTCCGGACCCACGGTGAACGTCCCGGAGAGGAGCCACAAGACCACCAAGGCGAGGAGCACCACCGCCCAGGGCAAGCGGAAACCCCGGAAGTCCGGCATCCGGAACTGCGGAAGCCGGAGCTGGGGGGGAATCCCACCCCCTTGGCGTCGGGCCTTGAACTCATCCCAATCCATGGGCATGGGGAAACTCCAAACCGCGTGAAAAACCGGGGGAAAGCGGCCTCTTTAACGTATGGGGGAAACCCGCGGAAGTCAACCCGGGCGGAGCGGCCGGGCGGAAACACGGCGGAAGGCCCGGAGAAT
>JBBTDR010000387.1:0-1291 GCA_038042665.1 Nitrospinota bacterium | reverse complement strand
GCCCCCCCTTGAACAAGGGGGGGCAGGGGGGGGTGGGGTCATCCCCTACGCCGGGGCGCCGCGGTAGAAGCCCCGGTAGTCGAGCACCGCCCCGCCGTAGACGTGGCGGATCTTGTAGCGGAGCTTGTCGGCGCTGAAGCCCGAGCCGGCGGCGGGGTCGTCCTCGATGAAGAGCTCGGGCTCCTGCTGGTCCTCGAGGAAGCCGACCTCGATGGTGTCCATGAGGGCCGGGTCGGCCACGAGGAACCAGTCGTTCGCGTCCGTCAGCTCGGGCGCCCAGAGGGGCTCCACCCCCAGGCGGTTGATGACGCTCGGCTGGGTGGAGTTGGCGTTGGCGATCACCTTGACGGCCGACTGGGTGACGTCGAAGGCCTCCTCCAGGAGCGCCGTCGGGTGGACGAGGTAGCGCGGCTGGGCCTGGGCGGCCGCGGCGGCCCCCTCGCCGGGGAAAGTCTGGGCGCCCATGGCCTTGATGCCCGCCACCACGTTGGCGTAGGTGAGGGCGTTGGCCGAGGTGTTCCCCCCGTGGTTCGCGTGGAAGAGCGCGAGGCCGTCGTAGATCGTGGGGTTCGCCGCCAGGAAGTCGAAGACGAACTTGTTCAGGGTGCGCTGGGCGGCGCGGGCGAGCCGGCGGGGGATCATCCGGATGGCGCCCATGTCGTCGTTCTGGATCATCTCCCAGGTCAGGTCCTCGATGCCCCCGCGCTTCTCGACGGCGTAGGTCACTTCCTCGTCCGTGGGCGAGGCCAGGGCGGGATAGGTCGCCTGCTCGGCCACCTTCGAGAGGTCGCCGTAGCCCCCCACCCGCACCCGGCGGTTGGTGCGGAAGTCCTTCACCGGCGCCACGGCCGAGACGATCCTCCGCCAGAGGTGGAAGCGCTCGTCCCGGAAGTCGCGCAGCAGGGCCCGGCGGATGGAGTCGCCGAACGCCTCCCCCCAGGTGGCCGTCGTCAGCGCGGCCGAGAGGCGGCGGATGCCGCGCCAATCCTCGGCGGCGCGGTGGTAGTGGAAGGTCTCGGCGAAGAACGCCTGGGGCGTGAGCCGCCGCCCGGTGAAGTCCTGAAAGGCCTCGCCCAGGAAGCGGTAGGGCATGAGGCCCTCGCGCGCCCGGGGCGCGGGCTCCCACAGGCCGTCCAGGGCCGCGAGCTTGCGGTCGGCCTCATCGCGCACCCCCTCCAGCCGGGCGCCGAAGCCCCGCAGGGCCCCCGACGCCGTGAGCTTCTCGAGCGTCGCGGCCTCCAGGCGGATGGCCTCCTCCACCTCCCCGGCCGTGGCCCCCTCGCACTGCGCC
>JBBTDR010000386.1:0-5825 GCA_038042665.1 Nitrospinota bacterium | reverse complement strand
CCCCCGCGGCGCGGGGGCCAGGTTGGTTTTCGGCACATCTCACCCGGCCAATCCAGAACTCCAGCGCAAGCCTTCTCCAGCCCCCCGCCGCGCGGCATTTTGCCCGGGGCCGGGGAATTGCCTGGCGCCCCAATCCGTTGGAAAATAGCGCCTCCTGCTGCATCCGGACTTCCTCCGGGCCGCCGCGCATGGATTGAAGGAGAACGCATGCGACGCCTGTTGGGCCTCTCCGCCGTCCCGGCCGCCCTCCTCGCGGCCTGCCTCGCCTGGGCGGGGGGGGACGCCGGGAAAGAAGCAGCGCTGCCCCGCGTCCCCTGGAACGTGACCGAGCACAAGCTCCCGAATGGGATGCAGGCCCTCCTCCTGCCCGACCGCCGCGCGCCCGCCATCGTCTTCCAGGTGTGGTACCGGGTGGGGAGCCGGGAGGAGGAGGCCGGCAAGACCGGCCTCGCCCACTTCCTCGAGCACATGATGTTCCGGGGCACGAAGAAGCACGGGCCCAAGGAGTTCAGCAACCTCGTCAAGCGCAACGGCGGCAGCCACAACGCCTTCACGAGCTACGACTACACGGCCTACTACGAGCGCATCGCCTCGGACCGCCTCGAGCTCGTCATGGAGCTGGAGGCGGACCGCATGGTGAATCTCGAGATCAAGCCGGAGCTCTTCGAGCCCGAGCGCAACGTGGTGCTGGAGGAGCGGCGCTCGCGCACGGACGACTCCCCCACCTCCACCCTCTTCGAGAAGGTCCAGGAGGCGGCCTTCACCGCCCACCCCTACCGCAACCCCATCATCGGGTGGGAGAAGGACCTCCGCTCCCTGACGGCGGAGGACCAGATCGCCTTCTACAAGCGCCACTACGACCCGGCCAACGCCATCGCCGTGGCCGTGGGCGACTTCGAGCCCGGCGAGGCCGCGCGCCTGATCGAGAAGCACTTCGGCCCCATCCCCACCCGCGGCCCGGCCCCGCGCCCGGCCTTCCAGGCCGAGACGGCGAGCGCCCCGCGGCGCCTCTCCGTGAGGAAGGAGGCCGAGCTCCCCTACATCGTCATGGCCCACCACGCGCCCAACTGGAGGGGCCCCGACGGCCCCGCCCTCGCCATGCTCGAGGCCATCCTGGGCGGCGGCGAGACCAGCCGCCTCCACCAGCGCCTGGTGCGCAAGGACCAGATCGCCCTGAGCGCCGGGGCGGACTACACCTACATCTCGGTGGACCCGGGGCTCTTCTACCTCTTCGTCCCGCCCGCCCCCGGCAGGAAGGTGGAGGAGGCCGAGCGCGCCGTCCAGGAGGAGGTCGCCCGCCTCATCCAGGGCGGCGTCCCCCAGGCGGAGATGGCCCGCGCCCTCCGCAGCCTGGAGGCCCAGACCGTCTTCTCGATGGACAGCCCCTTCTTCCGGGCCATGCTCCTCGGCCGGGCGGCCGTGGCGGGCGACTGGCGCCTGGTGGAGAGCTTCCTCCCCCGCCTGGCCCAGGTGAAGGCGGAGGACGTCGTCCGCGCCGCCCGGACCTACCAGGACCCCCTCAAGCGCACCACCGGGGTGCTGGAGCCGCTCCCCGTCCAGGCGGGGCGGCCACGCCCGCCCGCTCCCCTGCCCCACGAGCCCATCGACGGAGGACGCTGAGCCATGCGCCGGGAAATCCGCTTCGCCGCACTGTGCCTCGCCGCCGCCCTCGCCTGGACCCTGCCTTCTTCCGCGGCGGGCGCCCTGCGCTACGACCGCGAGGAGCTCCCGGGCGGCGCCGTGCTGCTCGTGAAGGAGTCCCGCGGGCTCCCCATGATCCACATCCTGGTCTCCGTGGAGTCGGGGAGCCGCTACGAGGCCCCCGGGAAGGCCGGGCTCGCCAGCATGACCGCCGGCCTCCTCACCCGGGGAGCGGGCAAGCGGAGCGCCATCCAGATCGGCACCCTCAGCGACTCCCTGGGCGGAGGCCTGGGGGTGGGCGCCGAGCGGGACCACACCACCGCGACCCTCAAGGTCCTCACCCGCGACCTGGAGGAAAGCGTCTCCCTCCTGGCCGACGTCCTGCGCCGCCCGTCCTTCCCGGCGGATGAGGTCGAGAAGACCCGGCGGCAGATCCTGGGCTTCCTGCAGAAGCAGCAGGACAAGCCCGGCTACCTGGCGGGCGTGGCCTTCCGCAAGGGCCTCTTCGGGGACACCGCCGAGGGGCGGCAGGTGAGCGGCTCCGCCGGGACCGTCCAGGCGATCCGGCGCGGCGACCTCCTGGCCCACCACCGCAAGTGGTACGGGATGAAGGGCGCCATCTTCGTCTTCGTGGGCGACATCACCCTCCAGCGGGCGCGCGAGATCGTGCTGGCCCACTTCCAGGGCTGGAGCGCCGCGGGGGGCGAGGTCCCGGCCCCCCCCATGCCCCCCGCGCCCTCGGGCCTGAGCGTGACCAAGATCGACCGGCCCCTGAAGCAGTCCTCGATCCTGCTCGGGAACCGCTCCCTCACCCGGAAGCACCCGGACTTCTACGCCGCCCGCGTGATGAACTACATCCTCGGCGGGGGGGGCTTCGAGAGCCGGCTCATGAACAACATCCGCGAGGAGAAGGGCCTCGTCTACGGCGTCTACAGCCACTTCGACGCGGGCGTCCACAACGGGCACTGGCGCCTGAGCCTCCAGACGAAGAACGAGAGCGCCAACCAGGCCATCGAGGAGTCCCTCGCCGAGGTCCGCCGCATCCAGGACTCCGGGGTGACGGAGAAGGAACTCGAGGAGGCCAAGGCCTACATCACCGGGAGCTTCGCCACGGGCTTCTCCTCCTCCTCCCGCATCGCCGAGTACATGCTCTCCGTCGAGCAGCTGGGCTTCCCGCCCGACTACGCCGACCGCTACCCCGGCAAGATCCGGGCCGTGACCCGGGAGCAGGTCCAGGCGGCGGCCCGCGCCCACATCAAGCTGGACGCGGCCGTCCTCACCGTCGTGGGCGAAATGGCCGAGGCGAAGCTCAAGTACTGAACAGCCCGCCTTCAAGGAGCGCGGGAGACCGCCAGGGGGGAACCATGAAGCGGATTGCCATCCAGCCCAGGGGCGTGGCCAAGCCGGGCGGCCATTACTCCCACGGCATCATCGCCGAGGACGCCCGCCGCACCCTCTACGTGGCCGGCCAGGTCCCGCTCGATGAGGCCGGCAGGCTCGTCGGCGCCGGGGACATCGAGGCCCAGGCGCGCCAGGTCATGCGGAACATCCAGCTCGTCGTCGAGGCCGCGGGCGGGCGGATGGAGGACGTGGCCAAGACCACCGTCTTCGCCACCCGGCTCGATCACCGGGGCCCCATCGGCAAGGTGCGCCAGGAGTTCTTCAAGGGCGACCCGCCGGGCAACACCTTCCTGGTGATCTCGAGCCTCGCGGACCCCGGCTTCCTCGTCGAGATCGAGGCCATCGTCCCCCTGCCCTGAGGGGGAAGTCTCAACAGGTTGTTCCCCGGGCGGATGCCCGGAGAGGGCGAGACACCCGCTGAGGGGGCGGCCCCTTTACAAAGGGGGCCCGCTTTGCGAACGTGACATCCGCCCCCCCGCGGCGGCGCGATCCGGAGGAGAGGCCATGCCGGGCATCCGGGAGAGGCTCTCGGAAGACATGAAGGCGGCCATGCGCGAGAAGAGCGAGCTGCGCCTCGCCACCATCCGCATGATCCGCTCCGAAATCCTCAACAAGGACAAGGAGCACGGTCAGGCGGCCACCGAGGAGGAGATTCTCAAAATCCTCCAGGGCATGATAAAGAAGCGGGAGGAGGCCGCCGGGCAGTTCGCGAAGGGGGGCCGGCCCGAGCTCGCCGAGAAGGAGCGGGGCGAGGCCGCCATCGTGCAGGCCTACCTCCCGGCCCAGCTGAGCGAGGCCGAGTTGCGCGAGGCCGCCCAGGCCGCCATCGCCGAGCTGGGGGCCTCCTCCGTGAAGGACATGGGCAAGGTGATGGGCGTGCTCTCCAAGCGGCTGGCCGGCCAGGCCGCGGGCGCCCGCATCAGCCAGACGGTCAAGCAACTCCTGGGCGGCTGAGCACCGGGGAGGGATGCCAGGCATGAGCCAACCGGCCTACCGCGTCGAGAGCGTTTCCGCCGCCCTGCGCTGCGAGCTCGAGGAGGAAGACATCGTCTCCGCCCTCGCCGAGCGCGACTACCGCATCTTCGAGGTGGAGCAGCCCCACGGCGCCTTCGTCCCCTACCACGCCCACGAGGAGAAGGAGACCATCGTCATCCTCGACGGGGAGATGAACTTCAACGTGGAGGAGGAGCTCGTCCTCCTCGGCAAGGGCGAGATGATCACCATCCGCGCCGAGGCCGTCCACGCCGCCGCCTCGGTCGGCGGCAGGACCGCGAAGCTCCTCATCGCCTTCGGGGGAGGGAAGCGGCCCGCGCGGGAGACCGACGCCGAAGGCGGCGAGGACGACTCCCGCGGCCTCTGAGCCCTGCCTCCCCTATTTCGCCTACGGGGCCAACCTCTCCCAGGCGGCCATGCGCCGCCGCTGCCCCCGCAGCCTGCCCCTCGGCCCCGCCCGGCTGGGCGGCTACGCCCTGCGGATCGCCCTGCCCCGGCGGGCGCCCGAGGGCCCCGGCTGGGCCACCGCCGCGCCCTCCCCCGGCGCCGCCGTCCCCGGCGCCCTCTACCGCCTCCACCGCGGGGACCTCGAGGCCCTCGACCGGTACGAGGGCTACCCCGATCTCTACCTGCGCGAGGAGCTGCCCGTCGAGGCCGGGGGCGGTGAGGTGCGGGCCCTCCTCTACCGGATGCGCGGGCCGCTGCGCCCGGCCAAACCCGGGGCCGATTACGTGGAAACCCTGCGGGAGGGTTACCGGGACTTCGGGCTGCCGATGGAGGTGCTGGAGGAGGCGCTGCGGGAAGCCGAAATCCCGTAGGGGCAAGGCGCCCCTGACTTCAGCGAGCTCAGTCGAGCCGTGCCTGCCCCCGGCAAGGGGCGGCCACAGGGGGCCGCCCCTACGGAATACAAGGGGAGGCGGGATGAATATGTCCGTAGGGGCGAGGCATGCCTCGCCCCTACATATTGGCTCCCCTCCTTGCCCGCCGCCCGCGCGCGCCCTAGGATGGAGGGGCCGCCGGGAAGGACCTCCGCCATGACGCGCCGCGCCCTCCGCTCCACCGCATGGGCCATCCTCCTCCTGGCCCCGGCTCTCCTCCCGGGCTGCGCGACCACCGAGATCGCCAAGGGCGACGTCCTGCGCGTGGACCGGCGCAGCCTCCCCCCCGAGCGGGAGAGCCAGCGCCTCGTGCGCCGGGGGCCCGGGGAGCTGGCCCTCGAGCGGGTGCTCCTCTGCCCCGTCCAGGAGCGCCGCGTCTACCAGGAGGTGGAGGTCCGCCGGGGGTCCGCCGCCCTCGCCGCCGTCCAGGGGGTGGGCTGCGGGGTCCAGAAGTTCGGCGAGCTCGCCAACATCACCTCGGGGCGGACGGTCGTCCAGCCCTCCAGCTGCGGAGGGGTCAGCCAGACCGACCGCCAGGCGACCGGCGGGGCCATCGAGGGCCCCTGGGAGACCGTCCGCCGCGAGCCCTGCGGGGCGGGCGAGGCCGTGCGGGCGGGAGAGCGGCTGAGCCTCCTCTTCCTCCGGGGCGGGGAGCGAAGGGACTACACCCTGGGTGAAGGGGGGGCATTCCGCATCTCGAAGGACGACCTCGCCACCCTCCGCATCTACTTCACCCTCCTCAAGGACATCGAGGTCGAAGCGAGGTACGGCGGGACGACGTGGCGGCAGAAGATCGACCTGGAGTGAGGGGCAGGGCATTTTTTCAGCTAGAAAACCGGTGAAAAATGAGGACGTCCCCCCCGCCCGCGGCACCGGGCCCCCCGGTCTCGACCCTGGCATCATGGCGTCTCC